>DWWG01000156.1 GCA_019119875.1 Candidatus Dietzia intestinigallinarum
TCGACGATCCCGTCCGCGCACTCCCACCTGGTGACGAGCACCATCGTGTCGTCCAGGTAGTGCCGCGAGCACACGGCCCGGGCGTCGGCCGGCCACACACTCCATCTGCCGTTCTCCGGTGTGCCCAGCAGTGCGCCGAACACCGACGGCGAGTCGAGCCGCGGCAGGCACAACCAGTCGATGCTCCCGTCACGGGAGATGAGCGCGCCGGTTCGGCAATTGCTCACGAACGCGTAGTCCTCGATCCGGTGCGCCATGCCTTCGAGTGTGGCACCCGCCCTGCCGGGGCGGGACAGGTGGACCGGATGCCGGCGGCGGACGACGGGTCTAGCGTCGACTTCGTCAGTGCAGAACCGTCGGGAGATGGAGGAGGCACGACCGATCCGCCTCCCGCAGCCCGGTACCGCCCGCACGACCGTGGAGGAGGTCCGATGTCCCTCGAGGGCAAGACGCTGATCGTCACCGGAGGCAACAGCGGTATCGGTGAGGCCATCGCCTGTGCGGCCGCGAGATCAGGCGCCAACATCGTCGTCGACTATGTCGTCAACCCGGCGGAGACGGACCGGGTCATCGAGAACGTCGAGCAGGCGGGCGGAAAGGCCGTGGGGGTCAGAGCCGACGTCACCCGTCTCGACGATCTGCGCACGATGGTGCGGAAGGCCGTCGACACCTTCGGCGGTCTCGACGTGCTGGTCAACAATGCCGGGATCGAGACGCGGACCTCCCTGCTGGAGACATCCGAGGAGGACTACGACAAGGTCATGTCGGTCAACCTCAAGAGCGCGTTCTTCGGCTCGCAGGTCGCCGGCCGATATTTCATCGACGCGCGACGCGAGGGGTTGATCATCAACGTCTCCTCCGTGCACGAAGAGTGGCCGATGCCGGGCAACACGGCGTACTGCGTCGCCAAGGGAGGGATGCGGATGCTCACCCGGACCGCAGGTGTCGAACTGGCGGGCAGGGGCGTGCGGATGATCAACGTCGGACCCGGCGCCGTGGCCACCCCGATCAATCAGTCGACCATGGACGATCCGGACGAACTCGAGAGGTTGGAGAGCGCGATCCCTATGGGTCGGATGGCCAGGCCGGAGGAGATCGGCGATCTCGTGGCGATGCTCGCCACCTCCACCGCGGGGTACCTCACCGCCACCACCGTGTTCACCGACGGCGGGATCATGCAGGGCGGGCTCGGCCTCTGACACCACTCACCCGGCTCGGGCAAAGCCGTCATCGCGGAAGGGAGAAGTACCTCTGATGAGAACACGACGGACGACTCCGGCGCTCCTGGCCACCGAGGGGGAGCGACTGGTCGAGCACGCTTTCCACGAGATCGAACACGGCCGTTTCGAACGGTCGCTCTCCCTGTTCACCGGGGTCGGAGCGGCGGTGACGGCGGCCGAGATCTACTTCGAACACGACAGCGCCAGCTTCGGCAACGCATGGATGTGGGCGCCCGTCGCGCTCGGCCCCGTCGGCACCGCGGTCGGGATCGCCGGGTTCTTCAACCGGCGCGCCGCCAAGACGGCGCTCCCGTTCGCCTCCGCCGTCATCGCCGCCAACGGACTTCAGGGCTTTTACCTCCACGCCCGCGGTATCCACCAGAAGCCCGGGGCTTTTCCAACTTTCGCTACAACATGGAGATGGGCCCGCCGCTCATCGCCCCGCTACTGGTTAGCCTCGTCGGCGGAATGGGGATGCTGGCATCGATCCTGAGGCGGGAACGATGACAACTCTCCCGCTCCCCGAGTCCGAGGGAGGGCACCGCTACCCCGGGGCCGACGTGATGGCGCAAGCCTCCCGGTGGGACGCGGCCACCCGACGGGTCGTCGAAGCCCGCATGCGGCCGCCCGGCCCCCTGTCGTTCTTCACCGAGCACGAGGCCGTCACCGCCCGTGAGTTGATCACGGCGCTGCTCGATCAGACCGACGACGAGCACCAGCACATACCGGTGACGAACATGATCGACGCGCGTCTGGCCGCCGGTCAGACCGACGGTTGGCGGTATGCCGACCTCCCGGAGGACCGCGAGGCGTGGCGACTGTCCTTGGCCGCCCTCGACGCCGAGAGCGGGAGCCGATACGGCGCCGCGTTCGCCGATATCTCCCGGTCTCAGCGCGTGGAGATGCTGCAGGCACTGCTCGACGCCGACCGGTGGCGTGATTTCCCGGTTACCGAGCTGTGGAGCCTGTGGACGCGGTACGCGTGCTCGGCGTTCTATTCGCACCCCGAAGCCTGGAACGAGATCGGTTTCGGCGGGCCCGCCTACCCGCGCGGCTACAAGAACCTCGGATTGGACGCGCTGGAGCCCCACGAGGTGCGCGATACCCGGCCGGAGCAGGACCCGGTGGGCAGAGCTGCCGAAGATCACCCCCCGAGGAGGTGACGTCTGTGCGCCTGACCTCGAGCAACGCTGCCGTCCGTCGTCGCAACGGGTCGGCATGGCTGATCCCGTCTCGCCCCGAGCGAGGGTTGGACCACGAACACATGCGACGATTCGAGGACCACGACGATGTCGACCTGGTAATCGTCGGCTGCGGCGCCGGCGGGGCGACTCTGTTGCAGCGGCTGGCGCGGGCGGGGTGGAAGGTCGTCGCGCTCGAGGCCGGACCGTTCTGGCAGCCCGAGCAGGACTGGGTGAGCGACGAGTCCGGCTCGCACGGGCTGTTCTGGACGGAGCCCCGTGAGATCGCCGGTTCGGATCCCGTCCCACTCGGAGCCAACAACTCGGGCCGCGGCGTGGGCGGGTCGATGATCCACTATGCGGGCTACACGCCGCGGTTCCATCCCAGCGACTTCCGCACCCACAGCACCGACGGTGTCGGAGCCGACTGGCCCATCGCGTACGAGGACCTGCAGCCCTACTACGAGGACATCGAGGGCGAGCTCCCGGTGGCCGGGGAGCACTGGCCCTGGGGCGCCCCTCACGGCTACCCGCAGCGACCGCACCCCGTGTCCGGCAACGGCGAGGTGTTCCTGCGCGGTGCACGGGCGTGCGGTATCGAGGCCCGGGTCGGGCCGGTGGCGATCAGTAACGGCCGGTTCGGCAACCGGCCCCACTGCATCTACCGGGGTTTCTGTCTCCAGGGATGCAAAGTCAACGCCAAGGCATCGCCGCTGATCACCCACGTTCCGGATGCACTCGCCCACGGAGCCGAGGTGCGGGCCGACTGCATGGTCACCCGCGTAGAGACGGACGATCGAACGGGCCGCGCGACCGGCGTGCGGTATCGGCACAACGGCGTCGAGCACGTGCAGAAGGCGCGGGCGGTCGCGGTGGCCGGTTACTCGATCGAGACTCCCCGGCTGCTGCTCAACTCTGCGAGCGACCGTTTCCCGGACGGGCTGTGCAACGACCACGACCTGGTGGGCCGGTACGTGATGGTCCAGGGCGCGCCGCAGACGGCCGGACGCTTCGAACAGGAAGTGCGCATGTGGAAGGCGCCTCCTCCCGAGGTCTCCAGCGAACAGTTCTACGAGACCGACCCTGATCAGCCGTACCGTCGCGGGTTCTCGCTCCAGACGGTCTCGCCTCTGCCCAACACGTGGTCCGAGCACGTGGCCGCCCAGGGGTACTGGGGCGCGACCCTGCGCAGGTACATGAGTGACTACCCGCACTGGGCGTGCCTCGGCGCACTGTGCGAGTTCCTGCCCCTGCCCGACAACAGGGTGACGCTCTCGGACGTGCGCGACGAGCATGACCTGCCCGTCGCCAAGTTCACCTACTCGCAGTGCGAGAACGACCGAGCCCTGTTGAGGGCGGCTCAGCGGCGGATGGAGGAGATCCTCTGCGCGGCGGGGGCGCAGGAGACGACGACCATCACGCGCAGCGCGCACCTCGTGGGCGGAGCGCGGATGGGATCCACGGCCGAGGACGGCGTCGTCGACAGGAACTGCCGCGCCTTCGCCGTCCCCAACCTCTTCATCGCCGACGGCAGCGTCTTCCCCACACAGGGCAGTGCGAATCCGGCGCTGACGATCATGGCCAACGCCGCACGGGTCGCCGATCGGCTGATAGCCGGTGCCGCCGCCGGAATCACATAGCGCCGAAGGTGGGAGAGGAGAGACGATGACGCCCCACAGCACGAGCCGTGATCACGGTGGTCCGGCCATCGACGGGCTCTGCGTGAGCACGTACACGGTCCCCACCGACGCTCCGGAAGCCGACGGCACCCTGTCCTGGGACAGCACGGACGTCGTGCTCGTGGAGGCCCGCGCCGGCGGCCTCACCGGTACCGGCTGGACATACGCTCCGGCGCCGTGCGCCGAGGTGGTCCGCGCGCTCCTCGAGCCGGTGGTCACCGGGGCCTCCGCACTGGACGTGCCGGGGATCGCGGTCGCCATGCACCGGGCGGTCCGCAACGCGCCGCGCGTCGGGCTGGTCGGCTACGCGATCGCCGCCGTGGACTGTGCACTGTGGGATCTCAAAGCCCGCATTCTGGACGTGAGCCTGGCGTCGCTGCTGGGCCGGGTTCGAGAGGACGTCGCGGTCTACGGCAGTGGCGGCTTCGTCTCCTACTCCCCCGCCCAGCTCGATCAGCAACTGACCCGCTGGGTCGCAGATCAGCAGATGAGCCGGGTCAAGATCAAGATCGGACACGGCCCTGCTGATGCGCCGGATCTCGCGGCCGACCGCGACTGGATCCGGCGCGCCCGGGCCGTCGTCGGCGAGGACGTCGAGCTGTTCGTCGACGCGAACGGCGCCTACCAGGCAACTCAGGCCGTCCGCCTGATGAAGGACGTCGCGGACGCGAGGGTGACCTGGTTCGAGGAGCCGGTCTCGTCCGACCATCTGGACCAGATGGCGCGGGTCCGGAACGCTCTCGACATCGACGTCGCCGCCGGGGAGTACGGCACCGACCTGTTCTACTTCCAGCGGATGTGCGCTTCGGGCGCCGTCGACTGCCTCCAACTCGACATCTCGCGGTGCGGCGGGATCACCCAGTGGCAGCGCATCGCGGCGGTCGCCGCGGCGCACGGTCTGGAGGTGTCCGGCCACTGCGCCCCGCACCTGTCGGCGGCTGCCGCCGCATCGACCCCGAATCTCCGGCATCTGGAGTGGTTCCACGACCACGTTCGTATCGAGCACATGTTCTTCGACGGATCTTCGGATCCGAGCGGTGGGCGGATCACACCGCGCGCCGGGTCTCCGGGGCACGGACTCCTACTGCGTGCTTCCGACGTGGCCGGTTACCGCACTTCATGACTTCGCCGCCTCCGGCCCGGGGCGGACCCCTCCGAACCGAGTGAACGACCACAGAGAGGACACATCATGAGCACGACGGTCAGCGACTTCATCATCGACCGCCTCATCGATTCCGGCCTGCACCGGTACTACGGATTCCCCGGTGACGGCATCGGCGGGTTCGACGCCGCCCTCGAACGTGCCGAACGTGCCGGCGGGAATTTCCGTTACATCCGTCCGACCCACGAGGAGATCGCGTCGTTCATGGCGACCGCGCACTCCAAGTTCACCGGCGAGCTCGGCGTGTGCATCGCCACCTCCGGCCCCGGGGCGATCCACCTGCTCAACGGGCTGTACGACGCGCGTCAGGACCACCAGGGTGTCCTGGCGATCGTCGGGCAGCAGGCGCGCGTGTCGCTCGGCGGCGATTTCCAGCAGCAGATCGACCTCGAGCGGGTCTTCCAGGACGTGGCCGGGTACGTCGAGACGGTCACGACGCCGATGCAGGCGCAAATGGTGCTCGACCGGGCGATCCGAGTCGCGACCGCCGAGAAGTGCCCCTGCGTGGTGGTACTGCCGGCGGACGTGCAGAACCTCGAGATGGAGAAGCCGACGGCCGAGCATTTCGTCGCTCGTACCGGGCGCGGCGCGCCCTCGACCCGGTTCCTTCCGCCACTCGATGAGATCGACCGCGCGGCCGCGGTGCTCAACGCCGGAAAGAAGGTGGCGATGCTGGTGGGCGCTGGCGCAGCCGGCGCCACGGACGAGGTCCTCGCCGTGGCCGACACGTTGGGTGCGGGTGTCATCACCAGCCTCCTCGGCAAGGACGTCGTTCCCGGTGACGTGCCGTTCCACACCCAGCAGGCCGGCCTTCTGGGATCGCGGCCCAGCCACGACCTGATGCGTGACTGCGACACGTTCTTCATGATCGGCTCGAACTACCCCTACACGGAGTTCCTGCCCGACACCGGTCAGGCCCGTGGCGTCCAGATCGACCTGTCCCCCGAGAATCTCAGCCTGCGCTACCCGATGGAGGTGGAGCTGCTCGGCGACGCGAAGAGCACTCTGTCCGTGCTGGCCGACCGTCTCGAGTACAAGACCGATCGCTCCTGGCAGGACGGCGTGATCGAGGGCGTACGGGAGTGGGACGAGGTGATGAATTCGCTCGCCGAGGTCGAGGGGGACCCCGTGAACCCGCGGTACGTTTACACCGAACTCAACGAGCGTCTGCCGGAGAACGCGATCGTCACCGCCGACGCGGGCAGCACCGCCGACTGGTACGGCAATCACATCAAGCTCGGTCGCAACATGATGGGCAACCTTTCCGGGTCGATGGCCTCGATGCTGGCGTCGATGCCCTATGCGGTCTCCGCGAAGTTCGCCCATTCGGACCGTCCCGTCATCTGCACCATCGGCGACGGTGCCTTCCAGATGCTCGGGATGAACGAGATGATCACCGTCAAGCGACACTGGAAGGAATGGGCCGACCCGCGGTTCATCGTGCTGGTGCTCCACAACAATGACCTCAACCAGGTGTCCTGGGAGATGCGTGAGGCTGGTGATCCGAGGTGGGACACTAGCCAACTCCTGGAGGACGTCGACTACGCGGCGTACGCCGAGCTGCTCGGCTTCACCGGTATCCGGGTCGAGGAAAAATCGGCGGTGGGCCCCGCCTGGGACGCTGCGTTGGCCTCGGACAAGCCGGTACTCATCGACGTGGTGACCGATCCGAACATGCCCCCGCTGCCGCCTCACGTGACGTTCGAGCAGGCCAAGGGGATGGCGGAAGCCCTACTCAAGGGCGATCCCGACGAGGCCCGGGTCATCGCGCAGACCGCGCGCAGCGTCACCTCAGAGTTGCTCGCCAAGGCGAAGAACGTGTTCACCTCCAGTGACGGAGGTGACGTCCACCGCTGAGTCGCGGGCACTCACAGCGCCGGCAGCGGGCCGGCGCCCCCGCCGTGGGGGCGGTGGGGTACTTGGCGCCCAGGGGCGAATCGGCGAAGGCCTCCAGCGCCTGGCGAGCAGCCTCGGCGTTCGGGGTCGTGTAGACCGGTTTGAGCGCGGCGGCCACCTCGCGGCGATCGTTGTAGGCCCCGAACCGCATCGACGCGCGGATCAGGTGCACCACGCATGTCCGGACCTCTGCGAACGGCCAGGTCGCGGCGATCGCCTCGGACAGGCCGGTCAGCCCAGGCCACGATGAGCACGTCTTTGACGCCGCGGTTGGCCAGTTCGGCGCATACGCTGGCCCAGAACGCCGCGCCTTCGGTGGCCTGCACCCAGATGCCGAGCACGTGCTTGACGCCCTCGAGGTCGACCCCGACCGCGATGTGCACGGCCCGGGTCTTGACGTGTGCGCCGTCGCGGATCTTGATGTGGATCGCATCCAGGAACACCACCGAGTAGAACTCGTCCAGGGGCCGGTTCTGCCCGGCGGTGACCTCGTCCGGGACCGCGTCGGCGACGTTGGCGATGGACTCGTGCGAGGGCTCCACCCCCAGCGTCCGCGCGAGGTGGTGCTCGATCTCCCGGACGGTCATCCCGCCGGCGTACAGCGAGATGATCTGCTCCTCCAGCCCCGTCGAGCCGACGGGCACCCTTCGGGACCAGCCGGCGAACGAGCCCTGCCGATCACGCGGCTGATCCAGCTCCACCGGGCCGACCTCCGTGGCCACGGTCTTGCGCGAAGTGCCATTGCGGTGGTTTCCGTCCCCGCCACGGGCGTGGGCTTCACTCCGAGAACACCTCCCGGCGAAGCCCAGCAGCATCCGATACATCCGTATCGTCATCTTTGCCAACAGCCAAAGCGTTCATGATTCCTCCTCGGGATCAACTCACACAGCGTTCATTTCGCCCGTGCGTTCATGTAACATGAACACATGGTTGACATGAACGGAGGAGGCTCTTGGAGCCGCGCCGTCGCGGTGACCGAGCCCCTCGGGATCCATCTGAAGCCCGACACGTGGACCAGTCACAATCACGAATCGGGGGGCAGAGCAAAGCTTCCGGATGGAACAGAACTTCCAGTGCTATTCAAGACCAGCACCCGCTGGGAGCTCGTCCCCCACGGGCCTGTACGGACGATCGTCATCCAGCCCTACATCAATCCTCGTATGGCCGAGCGCTACAGGGAACGGGGGGTATTTTACGCGGATCTGGAGGGCAATGCTTGGATCTGGACGGACTCGGTGAAGATCCTCGTGGAGGGCAAGCGTCCGTCTCGGGAAGCAAGTTCACTCGTCAGACCGGGAGGCCTCAGCACTCCCAGTGAACTGCGTCTCGCCTTCGTCTTGCTCAATGACCCCTCAGTTGTCGTACTCGGTCTCCGCGCACAAGCGGATCGCGCAGGCATATCGTTGGGCGCGGCCCAGAATGCTAACCGCCGTCTTCGCGACCGGGGCGTTATCACCCGCGATCGCGAACTCCGTCGCTTCGAGGAACTGACCGACGACTGGCTGGCCGGCTACTCCTCACGGTTGCTGCCCAGGCTGCGAGCTCGCACAGTCAGCGGGGCCGACCCCGTCGACGCAGTCAATGCCATCAGGCGACATACCCTCGACCTTACTGCGGCGGGCGAGGCGGTCAGCGAAACCATGGATACACAATCCTCCGTGACGATCTACGGAACACCGCCCTGGACGGATCTCGTTCAGAGGCTGAGGCTCAAACCAGACCCGGAAGGTCCCATCACGCTTCGTGAACGCTTCTGGAACCCGGAATACGTCCACGTCACCGATCGCGGTCGACGGCTTCTCACTTGCGGTGAATTCCTCGCGTCCACAGACGAACGTCTGCGCGACTCCGCGGCCGCGATTCGTCAGGAGTTGACGTGACAACCTGGGAGAACCCGCTCCCAGAGGATGCTATTAAAGCGATTCTCGGTCGACACCACGACGCCATGCTCATGGGAGCCCATGCACGCGACCGTATTGTCGGAATCAACGCGGGGCTCCCGGGCGGACGACGTACCTCAGATCTTGACCTCGCCATTGCCGTCCCGTCGATTGATGCGTTCAAAGACGCCACCAGTGACCTCGACCAGAGTGGTGGCACGGGGATGCGGTTCCGAGTTGAGCGAGTTCAGGTCGACCTCATCCCTTTCGGCGTGGGCGGTCGGCTCCGATCTCCCATCGAGGTCGTCGAGGGCGTCCAAATGGACATCACCGGTATCGATGAGGCCTTCGCCACAGCCGAGCGGATGCCGGACCCGTATCAAGGCCTGCGCATTCCTACACTGCAGGCGATGATCGTGCTTAAGACGGTGGCGTGGAAAATGCGGTGGCGTGAAACGGATAAGGACGCTCAGGACCTGTATCTTCTGCTCGGATGCGTCGACGAGGGCATCTACGAAGACCGCTGTTACTGCGACGACCTCGATCGCTTCGACGGAGATCCGCGCCGCGTGGGCGCCTACCTAACCGGGTTGGACGCCGCCCGTGACCTGCCTCGCGCGTCGGCAGTGTGCCGCGACGCATGGAGCAGCACCAGACTGGTGAATGCGATGCTGCCAACGACTTCAACTGAATATGAGCTCGAGGCACTCGGGCAGCTCTTAACAGACCTCGCCGTAGGCAGTCGGCAGCACTGACCTAGCAGAAGAGACCGCGGTGCCCGTGCGCGTGCTCGATCTGAACTTACCCAACTTTTCGGAAAGGCCCCGATCGAAGAATTGATACTGAAGCCCGGTCACCGTACGGCCCAGGATTGACGCGTGGGGAGCCCCCAACCGGTGGTCCCGTCCACCAGGTGGGGGGATGTCCTCAGCTCGAAGGACCAGTGACCTCCGGCGCCGAGTTAGATCGTGGGGGTGACAGATTCCTGCGAATCGAGTGACACGCCAATGAGAAATTGACAGATTGTTTGAGAACCGACACAACCGGTCTACAGCCCCCGCGCCATGTCCACGAACCGCGAGTAGTGCAGCTGGTGCGCCACCGTGATGGTCGAGGTGGGGCCACCACGGTGCTTGCCCAGGATCAGGTCCGCCTCGCCGGCT
>DWWG01000157.1 GCA_019119875.1 Candidatus Dietzia intestinigallinarum
GTGAGATCAACGACGAGCACGACTCGCTGGCCGAGGCGGGGATCCCGGTCAGCGTGGGCGACGGCTGGCTGTTCAGCGGCGACACCCATCTCGACGAGGTGGAGCGTCTGCTCGACATCACGCTGCCCGACGCCGACGCCGAAACCCTCGGTGGCCTGGTGATCGAGACCTCCGGCGACCTGCCCGACGTGGGCGACCGCGTTGACGTGGACCTGCCGGACACGGACGTGTTCGAGGAACTGTCCCGCTCGCGGGTCCTGCACACCGAGGTCCGTCAGATCGAACGCCGTGTGCCCTCCCGGCTGTACGTGGCTGTCGAGGAGGCCGCACGATGACCGTCACCCACCTCGCCGCCGAGTCCTCCTCGGGGATCATGGGCAATCCGTGGGTCGTGCTCGGCGCCACGGCGCTGCTGATCATCGCCTCGGCGTTCTTCGTGGCCGTGGAGTTCTCGCTCATCTCCGCGCGCCGTCACCGACTGGAGGATGCGGCCGCCACGAGCGTCGCCGCGCGCGCCGCCCTGCGCAACGCCTCCGAGCTCACCCTGCTGCTGGCCGGCGCGCAGCTCGGCATCACCCTGTGTGCGCTGGCGCTCGGCTCGATCACCAAGCCGGCCGTGCACCACTGGCTCACCCCGGTGTTCACCGGACTGGGTCTTCCGCTGTGGACCGCGGACGTGATCGCGTTCATCCTCGCGTTGATCATCGTGACGTTCCTGCACCTGGTGGTGGGCGAGATGGCCCCGAAGTCGTGGTCCATCTCCCACCCCGAGTACTCGGCCACGCTGCTGGCGTTGCCGATGCGGGCCTTCCTGTGGCTCACCCGTCCGCTGCTGCTCCTGCTCAACAACACCGCCAACGCGATCCTGCACAAGCTCGGGGTGGAGGCCAGGGACGAGGTCTCCGCCGGCCAGGACGCCGACTCGTTGCGCGAGTTGGTCCGCCACTCCGGCGAGGCCGGAACCCTGGACGACACGCGTCAGCGTCAGCTGCTCAGCGCGCTGGAGCTCCAGGAACTCACCGTGGGTGACCTGCTCGGTGAGCGTGAGGCCCACGCGCCCGCGTCGGAGTCCGAGATGTCCTCGGTCGACGTGGACGCCGGCCCCGAGGAGATCCGCGAGACCGCCCGCCGCACCGGCCACCTGCGGCTGCTCGTCCTGGACGGCGAGACCGCGGTCGGCGTGGTGCACGCCCGCGACTCGATCACCGCGCCCGAGACCGCCACCGCCCGCGAACTCATGCGGCCGAGCCTGACCCTGGAGATGGATCTGACCGTCGCCGAGGCGTTCCGCCGCATGCGCGAGTCGCGGGCCCACCTCGTCGTCGTCGAGGAATCGGGCGGGTTCCCCGGCACCCACGTCTCCGAGGTGCGCGGCGTGGTGACCCTCGACGACGTGGTGCGGCGCCTCCTGCCGGTCACCTCCTGACAGGCCGTGGCGCGCGGCTAGAAGATCCCGATCAGCGCGAGCAGGCCCCACAGCGCCAGCCCCGCCATGCCGATCAGGATCAGCAGCATCAGCCCCACCGCCCCCACCGCCCGCAGCAGGTAGCCGCGGGCGGTGGTGTCGATCGTCCGGCCCTCGACGATCGTGCGGTTGACCAGCCGCAGGTTCTTGGAGGTGGCCTTGTGTGCGACATCGGCCACGTCGCCGACGAACGGGATCGTGCCCAGGACCGCGTCGACCAGGTAGTTCCAGCCGATGCGGAACAGGATGCGCACCGGCACCCGGTTCCGCACGGCCTCCACCATCACGACCGCGGCCACCACGGTGCCCACCGCGTCGCCCACCACCGGCACGAGCCCGATCACCGGATCGACCCCCACGCGGTAGCGGGTTCCGGGGACGCGGACGAGGTCGTCCAGCACGCGCGCCAGGCCGGCGGTCACGGGCGAGCCGCCGGTGCGGTCGACGGGCACGCCGGTCTCATCGATCGCCGGGGAGGGGCGGTCACCGCTCATACCGGCCGAGGGTACGGCCCTGCCGCTCATGCCGCGGGGAGTCGCACGGTGAAGGTGGCGCCGGCGCCGGGCGCGGTGTCCAGGTCGACGGTGCCGCCGTGGGCGCGGACGAGCTCGTCGACGATGCTCAGCCCCAGTCCGCTGCCCCCGCCGTCCGAGCGGGTGCGGGAGCCGTCGGCGCGGTGGAACCGTTCGAAGGCGCGCGCCGCGTCGTGTGGTTCCATGCCGGGCCCGTCGTCGCTGACGATCACGACGGCGGTGCCGCCCTGCAGGTCGACGACGACGCCGACGTGGGCGTCGTCGGGCGTGTGGCGGACCGCGTTGACCACCAGATTGGACACCACCCGGTGGAGTCGGCCCTCGTCCCCGTCGACCACCGGGGCGGCCCGGACGTCCACGGCGATCTCGCGGCCGGGGGCGGTGGCGCGGACCGCGTCCACCGCGTCCGTCACGAGTTCGGCCATGTCGACGGGCGAGCGATCGAGCGGCCGGCGGGCGTCCAGGTGGGCGAGGGTGAGCAGGTCCTCCACGATCTGTGACATCCGCGACGACTCGGCGTCGATCCGCGCGAGTGCGGCCTCGGCATCCGGCATCGCGCCCATCCGGTACAGCTCCGCGAAGCCCCGGATCGAGGTCAGCGGGGTGCGCAGCTCGTGACCTGCGTCGGCCGCGAAACGGCGCGTGCGTTCCTCGGACTCGCGTGCCCGCTCCAGGGCGCCGCGCAGGGACCCGACCATCTCGTCGAGGCTCTCGGTGAGGTCACCGACCTCGGTGCCGGGGGGCCGTGGCGGGAGGCGCCGCTCCAGGTCTCCGGCGGCGATCTCCCCGGCCGCCACCCGCACCTCGTTGAGGGGGCGGAACGCCCGCGTGACCAGCGTCCACCCCGCGGCGCCCACCAGAATCATCACGATCAGGCCCACCACCGCGGACACCGCGACGAGCAGCGTGATCGTCTGATCAACCTCGCGGTCCATGGGCAGGCCGACGACCGTCGACCCGCCCGGCGACGGTGACACGATCACCCGCCAGCGACTGTCGCCGGTGCCGGGGACCGTGGTGGGGACCCCGGAGGGCGGGGCGTCCCCGATCAGCGGACGGTCGGCCCGGTCGTCGACCGAGAGGACCACCACCCCGGACGGCGTGCGTTCCTCCACGTAGAAGCGGCTCGGCGGCGCCCCGCGGGAGGGCAGCCCCGGACCGGGACCTGCGTCCGGGCCCGGGGGCTTGTGCACCCACCCGTCCGCCGCGGCGAGCAACTGTTCGTCCATCCGGTCCAGTAGTTGTGCGCGCATCGTCAGCGTCACCGCCGCACCGGAGCCGACGAGTCCCGCGAGCACGAGCAGGACCATCGTGCCCACGAGCAGGACGCGGAGCGACACCGGCCGCAGACGGGTCGGACTCATCTGGGTTCACGCAGCACGTACCCCACCCCGCGGATGGTGTGGAGGTACTTGACCGGGCCGGTGTCGACCTTGCGCCGCAGGTAGCTGACGTACGACTCCACGACGCCCGCGTCGCCACCGAAGTCGTACTCCCACACGTGGTCCAGGATCCTGGCTTTGGACAGCACGACCCCCGCGTTGACCATGAAGTACCGCAGGAGCCGGAACTCGGTGGGTGAGAGCGCCACCGGGCGGCCGGCCTTGAACACCTCGTGGGAGTCGTCGCGCAGTTCGATGTCGGCGAAGGTGATGCGGTGCTCGGCGGGCTCGACCCGGGGCGCGTTCCCGCGGCGGGCGAGGACCCGGATCCGGGCGATCACCTCTTCGAGGCTGAACGGTTTGGTCACGTAGTCGTCCCCGCCGGCGGTCAGTCCACGCACCCGGTCGGCCACCGCGTCGCGGGCGGTGAGGAAGAGGACGGGCGCGTGGCAGCCGTCGGCCCGGAGCCTGACCAGCGCGTCGAAACCGTCCATGCGGGGCATCATCACGTCCAGCACCACCACATCCGGGCGGAAGGTGCGGGCCAGGTCCACGGCGCGGGCGCCGTCCTCGGCGGTCGCCACCTCGAATCCCTGGAAGGTCAGGCTCACCTGGAGGAGTTCCACGATCCCCGGTTCGTCGTCGCACACCAGTACCCGGGTGGCGGGGGCGTCGGGGCCGCTCGTGGGCATGGACTCAGTCTGCCCCACGATCACGACGGTGCGCCCGCGCCGTCACCGCCCGGCGGAGGTCCGGGCGGCATCCCCTCGCCGCCGGGCCCACCGCCTGGCCCGCCACCGCCGGGCGGCATCCCCTCGCCTCCGGGTCCGCCACCGCCGGGTCCACCGCCACCCGGTCCGGCGGGCATGCTCGCCTCGTTGTCCTCCTTCGCCGCCACGCCGATCGTGATCGCGACCTCGTATCCGGTCTCCGGCGACCCGGTGACCGTGGGCATCTGCGCATCCCAGCCGTCGGCGAACACCATGTCCGACTCCAGGCTCACCCCGGCCATGTTGCGGATCGAGGCCGAGTAGCCGGAGTCGTGGGCGTAGACGGCGTCGGAGACGTCGGCGGGCAGCGCGATCTGCGAGGTGAGTCGGGCGTTCTCGCCCGCGACGGCCGCGGCGAGGGTGTCGTAGACCTCGAAGTGGATGTGCGGCCACCGGCCCGAATAGCAGGCGGGGAAGATGCTGGTGAACTCGACTCGGCCGGACTCGTCGGCGGTCTGCACCCCGCGCAGGTAGTTCTGGTCGGTGATCCCCTCGCTGTAGAGGGAGTAGCGGCCCTCGCGGTCGCACTGCCAGACGTAGACGGCCATCCCGGCGCCCGCCGCGCAGTTGTTCGTCAGGTCCTGCAGGTCCATCGTCAGGTGCATGGGCACCCCCTCCGCGGTTCCGGTCATGCCGCCGAAGCTGCTGGTGATGTCCGAGCGGTGTACACCGGACTCGATCAGCACGTTGGGCCCGTTGGAGCCGTCACCCGGGTAGGGGCCGGCGGTCTCGCCGGGGGCGGCGGCCACACACTCGTCCGCTGCCGTGGCCGCGGTGGTCGTGGAGCCCGCGGTCGTGGCCCCGGCGGTGGTCGATCCCGGGCCGGGCTCGGTTGTGCAGCCCACCGCGAGTCCGACGGCCCCGACCCCCGCGACGCCGAACAGTCCGCGCAGCGCCGCCCGCCGGTTCATCACCGCCAGGTCGTGACCGAGTCCGAGGTCGTGTTCGTGGACTCCGTGGTCGGCGCCCGCGGCGTGGGCATCCGGCTGTGATCTGCGGGAACGGAACATCAGGTCTCCTCGGGTTCGCCTCCGGCGCGGTGCCGGTCGGGTTCGATGGGGATCACGCTAGACAGCGGCCCCTGGGCCCCGCTGGGAGGTTTCTGTGAACTCCCTGGACGCCCGGGGCCCTTGATGGCAGGCGTCCGCCGCCCGCGCGGAACCGCGGCCCGAAACCCTTTTTCTCGACCCGGTGTCGAAACGGCATGGTCGGCAGACACGGTGCTCGGTTTTCTGGTTTCGTGGAGTGATGAACCGCGTGATCACCCGTCGTAGGAATCGTCCCGTGACCGGGCTGCTGGCGGCCGGCCTCGTCGTCGTCATGGTGGGGTCGGGTTGCGCCGCACTGACCGGCGACACCGGCTCGGACGAGCTGCAGGAGTTCCTGTCCACACTCGAGCACGGCGACCTGGCGGGCGCGGCGGCCCTGACCACCGACCCCGCGGCCGCCGAGGAGGCGCTCACCGCGAGCATCGCCGGCCTGGGCTATCCGAAGCTGGCCACCGACACTCCCGACGGCGACCGCCGCCCGGATCAGGACCCGGTCGCCGTGGAGTTCACGTGGGACCTCGGGGACGGCGCGGACGACGGCGCCGGCGCGGGCGGCGACGAGGGTGACGGACAGGGCGACGACGACGAGGCCACCACCGCCGCCGCGGACACCGGAGACGAGGCCGCGGTCGGGTCGCGCACGGTGACCACCTCCGGGCAGGCCGGCACCGTGAAGGTCGATGACCAGTGGAAGGTGCGGTGGGAACCCACGATCCTGGATTCCCGCCTCGCCGACGGGGGGCGTTTGTCGTACTCCGACCTGCTGGACTACGACACCGACATCCTCGACCGCACCGGCGCCCCGCTCATGCAGTGGACCCCGGTCACGGCGGTCACGCTCGCCCCGGACGCGGCCGGGAGCGCCGACGAGGTGGCTCAGCTGGTGAGCGGCGCCGCGCCGACGATCACCGGGCAGTCGATCCGCGACGGTATGGCCGAGGCGGGCGACCAGCCGTATCAGGTGGTGGGGCTGCGGCCGAGCGACATCGACCCGATCCGCGAGCAGTTGTCCGCCGTGCCGGGGGTGAGCCTGCCCGAGCGGGGCGATCTCATCCGGACCGACCGCGAGTTGAGCTCGCCCGCCCTGGACGGGCTGCCCAACGCGTGGCTGGAGGAGTTGCAGGCCTCCGGCGGCTGGTCCGTGGAGATCGTCAACCCGGACGCCGAACCGATCGAGGTGGCCGGCGCGCCGATGGGCGAGGTCGACGATCTGGTCTCGACGCTGCAGGTCTCCATGCAGCAGGCCGCGCAGTCCGCGGTGGACGGCTCCGGGCAGGCCGCGTCGATCGTCGCGATCCAGCCGTCGACCGGCGGCATCCTCGCGGTGGCGCAGAATTCGGCTGCCGACGCCCAGGGGCCGGTCTCGCTGGAGGGCCACTTCCCACCCGGCTCCACGTTCAAGGTGGTCACCACGGGCGCGGCACTCGAGTCGGGCGTGGTGGGTCCGGAGGAGATCGTGCCGTGCCCGGCGCAGATCACCGTGTCGGGCCGCACGATCCCCAATGACGACGACTTCGCGCTCGGCGAGGTGCCGCTGGAGACGGCGTTCGCCCGGTCGTGCAACACCAGCCAGGCCGTGATCAGCGACCGGCTCGAGCCGGAGGCGATGAAGAACACGGCCGCGCAGCTGGGCCTGGGCGTGGGTTTCTTCGGGCCGGGGATGAGCCCCTCGTGGTTCACCGGCTCCGTGCCCGTCACCGAGCAGGGCCCGGCCCGGGTGGAGGCGGCGATCGGGCAGGGCGAGGTGCTGGCCAGCCCGTTCGGCATGGCGGTGATGACCGCGTCGCTGGCCAACAACGGGCAGATGATCCTGCCGGAGCTCATCTCCGGGATGCCGGCGGTGGCCAACGACTCGCCGGAGCCGCTGCCGCAGAACGTCGTCGACACCCTCCGGCGCTACATGGAGCAGACGGTGCAGTCCGGTACCGCGACCGCCGCGAACTCGATCCCGGGACTGGCCGGCAAGACCGGCACCGCGGAGGTCGGGTCGGGGCCCGCGCACGGCTGGTTCGTGGCGACGGTCGGCGACATCGCGGTGGCGGTGCTCATCGAGGGCGCCGACTCGTCCGGGCCCGCGGTGTCGATGGCGGCGAATTTCCTCTCCGCCGCTGGCCAGCCCGCGCCGCTGTCCGCCGGCTGAGCCACCCGCGCCACGCCGGCCACACCCGTCTCCCGTGCCACACTGGCCTCTCATGCCACGCTCGCCCTCGTGCCACACCCGTCTCCCGTGCCACGCTCGCCCTCGTGCCGCCCCCACGAGCCAGTTGAACCGTGTTGAGTCGTTGCGTGCAGCATTTTCCCAGGACGGGGCGCGGGATCGGCTGCCGGAGCGACTCAACGCAGATTTGGGCATCATCAGCGAGTTGCGCATCATCAGCGAGAGACACGCCGGGCGGAATCTCGCTGATGATGCGCAGAATGTCGGATTCGCGCTGATGGTGCTCAATTCGCCTCTCCTGGGTGGGACCGACGGCCCCCAACCCGACGTGCGCGGTAGTTTCGGCTCATGCGCCTGAGCGATCTCCCCCTTCCCGATGCCGCAGCCCGCCGACTGTCCCGGTTGCCGTTCATGGCTCCGCCCTCCCCCGCCGACACGAACCGCCGGGTGCTGATCACCGGTGGCGCCTCCGGGCTGGGGCTGGCACTGGCCACAGCGTTTCTCGAGCGCGGCGACCGGGTGATGGTCGCCGACCTGGCGCCCGCCGAATCCCGACCCGAATCCATCCCCGCCGACGCCCGCTACCTGCGACTGGACGTGCGCTCGGAAGACGAGTGGGCGGCCGCGCGCGACGAGATCGACGAGGTCTGGGGCGGCCTCGACGTGCTGGTGAACAACGCCGGGATCGCGCAGGGCGGCCGGATCGAGATGCTCACCGAAGAGGACTGGCGCCTCATCACCGACATCAACCTGCTGGGCGTGGCCCGCGGCTGCCGCACCTTCGTGCCGATGCTCAAGAAGCAGGGCCGCGGCCGCGTGGTCAACACCGCCTCGCTGGCCGGGCTGGTGCATCCGCCCACGATGAGCTCGTACACCGCGGTCAAGGCTGCCGTCGTGGCGATCTCGGAGAGCCTGCGCTGGGAGCTCGAGCCGTTCGGCGTGGACGTCTCGGTGATCTGCCCGTCGTTCTTCCGCACCAACCTGGCCTCGAGCCTCAACTCCTCCGACCCCGCCGCCGCCGAATTCGCCTCCAAACTCATCACCCGCGCGAAGCTCGACGCCGACCAGATCGCCGCCGAGGTCATGCTCGCGCTCGACGCGGGCGAATTCCTCATCCTCCCCGACCCCGACGCCCGCAAGAACTACCGCGCCAAGCGTCTGCTCCCGGCGGTCTACGCCAAGACGATGCTCGACATGGGCCGCAAGTTCGCGGCCGCGACCGGCAAAAACTGACACGAACGGCGGCTGCACGCGGAGCGCCCGCGCCCGCACGCCCGGCCCCCCGCTGTCACGTCCAGCCGGCCACCTGGCGCACCAGCAGCACTGCGGCCACAACCGTGAGCGCCACTCCGGACAGCCGGGTCACGGTCGCGGCCGCCGACGGTCGCCCGCTCAGGTACCGGGCGGCCAGCATCCCGACGGCGAAGTAGACCACCGCGCAGCCGACCAGATGCACCGAGCCCAGGACCATCATCTGAGCCGGCATCGGCAGGGCCGCGTCCGGGGCGGCGAACGGCGGCAACAGCGCCCCGAGCAGCAGGATCACCTTGGGATTGAGCAGACTCACGCCCACGCCGCGCGCGAACTGCCCGCCG
>DWWG01000019.1 GCA_019119875.1 Candidatus Dietzia intestinigallinarum
CCGCGAGTCCGACCAGGTAGTAGCCCACCCACGCCACGGAGAAGTGCTGCACCAGCCACACGGCGACGAACGGCGTGAGGGCGGCGCCGAGGATCGCGGAGAAGTTGTACGCCACGCCCGAGCCCGTGTAGCGGGTGTTTGTGGGGAACAGTTCGGGCAGGACCGCGGACATGGGGCCGAAGGTCAGGCCCATCAGCGCCATGCCGACGCACAGGAAGCCGAGCATGCGCACCACGTCGAGCCCGTCACCGGTGCCCATCTGTTCGGGGCTGAGCCACCAGCCGAAGGAGAGACCGAAGAGGATGATCCCGGCGGTGGTGGTGATGAGCATCCGGCGCCGCCCGAAGCGGTCGGCGAGGTGGCCGGCGATCGGGATGAACGCGGCGAACAGCAGGATCGCGATCACCTGGAGGATGAGGAACGGTCGGTACCCGTAGCCGAGTCCGCCGACCTCGTCGCTGCCGATCGCGAACGACAGGATCCAGGTGGTCATGAGGTAGAACAGGCCGTAGGTGGCCAGCATGATGAAGGTGCCGAGGACGATCTCCCACCAGTTCTTGCGGAAGACCTCCCAGACGGGCGCCTTGACGCGCTCCTTCCGGGCCACGGCGTCGGCGAAGACCGGCGTCTCCTCGATGCGCAGCCGCACGTACAGTCCCACTCCCACCATGACGACGGAGAGCAGGAACGGCAGGCGCCAGCCCCACACGAGGAACGGGTCGGACAGCTCGGCGGCGGTGGAGTCGTAGGCGAACCAGGTGGTGAGCAGCAGGAAGATGCCGTTGGCGAGGATGAAACCGAACGGTGCTCCGAGCTGGGGCCACATGGCGGCGAAGGCGCGCTTGCCGGGCCTGGCTGTCTCGGCGGCCAGAAGTGCGGCGCCGGACCATTCGCCGCCCAGGCCGATGCCCTGGAAGAAGCGCATGATCGTGAGCATCGCCGGCGCCCAGAGGCCGATCTGCTGGATGGTGGGCAACAGGCCGATGAGGAACGTGGCGATACCCATCGTCAGTAGTGCGCCGACGAGGGTGACCTTGCGACCCAGGCGGTCGCCGTAGTGGCCGAAGATGATCGAGCCGAGCGGCCGGGCGATGAACGCCGTGCCGAAGGTCGCCATGGAGGCGAGCAGGGCGGTGCCCGAGTCGCCGCCGGCGAAGAACAGCAGCGGGAAGACCGAGACCGCCGCCGTGGCGAAGATGTAGAAGTCGTAGAACTCGATCGTCGTGCCGATGAGGGAGGCGAAGATGATCCGGCTGCGGGGGACCGGCGCGTTGTGCTCGGCCTCGGGTGCGCCGACGCGCCCGGTGCCGGTTGGGGAAGTGTCGCTGTGGGAAGTGTCGCCGCGGTCAGTGCTTGCGGTCGGGTCTACGACGACGACGTCGTCGTCGCCCTCTCCCGGTCCCCTACGCGATTCCGACATATCTCTGGTCCTCCTCAGGGACGGCGACGTCCGGCCCGGATCGCGGGTGCGGTGTCGCCTGTCGTGGCGGGTGATGCCTGTGGCCCGGGCGGCGCAGATGCGAGCGCCGAGCGGGCATCACCCTAGGAGATGGTGTGTCGGTCGTCACACCTGGCGGCCAGATGCTTACAAATGGTACGAAGTTGGCCGCCCGCAGCCGAAATCACTGGACATCGTGTACACCCGGATTGCCCCCGTCGCGAGGACCCTGCTCGCGGGGTACGTGCTCGCGGGGTACGTGCTCGCGAGGTGACTGTTATTGCGCGAGGAACTTGTTCACGAGGCGGGTTGCGAAGTTGGGCGCGAACTTGGCCGCGTTCGCCAGCACGGTCGTCTGCAGCCCCACAGAGTAGGACGTGCGGTGGAGGCGGCGGTCGTTCGCGGTCGGGTGGACAGACTCCCACACCTTGTCGGCGACCTGCTCCGGGGTGATGCGCACGCCGAGGGTCTGGGTGCTCTTCGCATCGGTCTCCGCGAGGGCGGTCTTGGCCCACAGCGGCCAGATGCCGACCACCCGGATGTCGTACTTCTCCCACTCGAGTTCGAGTGCCTCCGTCAGACCGCCGACGTAGAATTTCGACGCGCTGTACGTGGCGATTCCGGGCTGTCCGTAGATCGCCGATGCCGAGGCGATGTTCACCAGATGCGCACCTGGGGTCGCCTTGAGGTACGGCAGGGCAGCTTGCGCCCCCAACGTCACGCCGAGCACGTCGATGTCGATCTGGGTCTTGACCGCCGCCGGGGAGATCTCGCCGAGCTCGCCGGCCACGAGCACGCCCGCGTTGTTGTCCAGTACGTCGAGCGTCCCGCCGGTGTGCGAGGTGAACTCCTCGAGAGCGCGGACCCACTGATCCGGGTCGCGCACGTCGAGCTCACCGGTGATCCAGTCCGGATGCGTGGCCTGCACCTCCGCGAGCGCGGCCGTGTCGACGTCGTATACGCCGACCGTCCAGCCCTCTCGCCCGAAGCGCTCGGCGGTGGCCAGGCCGATTCCTGCGGCCCCGCCCGTGATGAAGATCGATGGCATGTACTTCTCCCCCCGTGAGAATTCTGGGACCTCGACACCACGAAGTGTCGTCCCTCGTGTGTCAGCGCGGCGTTGTTCGCCCACTCCCCCAGAAGGCCAAGGGTAGTCGTCGCCGGCCTCGTCCTGAAAGGGCGACGTCGGCGGGCGGCGTCGATGCCGTCCCAGGCCAGCGGAGCCGCAGTGCGTGGTGCCGCAGTCCAGCTCTTCGCGCAGTCGCTCACCGGATTCGCGAGCGCATCGCAGACCTCACGTGCGACCAGCCCAGCACTCCGAGTGCGACCGGTGCCAACAGGCCGAACACGGCCCACTGGACTCCGTACCAGAAGTGGGGAACGCCGGACTGAGTGTTCGGTGGCGGTAGCTCACCGAGGGCGCCGGTCTGTCCGGCGGCAAGCTGCAGATAGTACGGGGCGAGTGACTGACCAACGCTGTGTTCCAGCCCCGCCGGGTCGATCGCCGAGGCGACAACCGTTTCATCCTCGGCCCTGGGGGGCGTGAACCTGCTGGCCTCTTCGGCGGTTCGCAGCTGAGCCGTGATCGTGGTGTCGTGCTGCGGCGCGACCACGGGTTGAGTCGTCGTGTCGCCATTGGAGTCGATGAATCCCCGATTGACCAGAATCACCGTCTCTGCGCCGGCGACGCGAAACGGGGTCAGCACGTAGGTGACGGTCTCGCCCGCGACGACGCGGTGTCGGAGAAGTACCTCGGGCCCCGGCACGTAATGGCCCCGAACGGTAACCCGGCGCCACTCGTCCGACGGATCGAGGATGTCATCCGGGTGCTGCACCGCCTCCAGCGGTACGGCCTGCTCGCGTTCGGCCCTGTCGATCAGGGCCGAACGCCGATCAAGAGCCTCCCCTTTATCGAACTGCCACGGTGCAAGGACGGTGAAGCACGCCACGGCAAAGGCACCCACCAGCAGAAGAGAGGCGATCCACCCCGGACGCAACAGTGTGCTGCGTACGGCCCAACCCACGGTCACCGCCGGGTCAGATCGGCATCCGGTATCCGAAGAACTCGTGGTCTTCGTTGTAGCCTCCTTGCCCCCAACCGATGTGGTCGAACGATTCCACGAACTCGATCGCTTCTATCCACTTCACCTGTTTGAAACCCAGCTCGTCCTCGTTTCGCAGCCGGATCGGGGCACCATGCGTGACAGTAAGTCGCTCGCCGTTCATCTCATACGCCAGGAGTGTCGTGTCACGTCCCATGTGCTCGATTTTGTGGCAGTCGTAGTATCTGCCGCTCTCCGGGCCTTCACCACCGTCCGCGAACGAATAGAACACGACCCATTTCGCTTCGGGCTTCGGATTGACCACCTCCAGAATGTCCGACATCCGCACACCGCCCCACTTGCCGATAGCCGACCAGCCCTGGATACAGAAATGCTGGGTGATCTGTTCGTGCTTCGGCATAGCCAACAGGTCGGAGTAGGACAGTGTCGTGGGGTTGTCGACGAGCCCCTCGATCCGGAGACGGTAATCCTTCCAGTCACCGGCCTGCAGTCGTCGATACTCGTCCGAGGTCGGGATCGCGCCGTTGGGCCAGAAGTACGGCGAGATGTCCTTCTCGGAATAGCGCGCTCGCGGCGTCGACCATTCCATCAGCGCCTTTACCCAGCCGACCAGGAACTTTCCTACTCGCGCCACCACACGTGGGAACCGGAGGGTGAAGGGGCTTGCTCCGATCCAGAGCGCCACGATCACCATCATCACCAGGATGTACACCACGAGCGGCCCATACGACTGGGTGTTCGTACCGAGCACAATGTGGTTGAGGTTTCCGACGAGCCCCGTGACGAACACCATGACGGTGTGCACGAGGATGAAGAAGACGAACCAGCACATCACCAGGAAATGCACGGTTCGGGCGACCTGCCGGTTGAACGGCCCGGCGCCGGTGCCGAGCTTGGCGGCAACCGAAGGAGCCTGCAACAGACCCGAGATGGGCGCGAGGGGCGCCGCGATGAAGATCGTGATGAAGTACGCGAGGATCTGCAACCCGTTGAACGTTGTGAACCCGTCGTTGGCGGGGAAGTCCAACGAACCGTACTGGATGGCAGTCGACAGGGCGTTGGGGAACACCTCCCACGAGGTGGGCACCAGACGCTGCCACTGATCGGTTGAGAAGAGCAGAATCACAAAAACGATCCCGTTGACCAGCCACAGCAGGTCAAAGCTGAAATGCCACCATCGCGCCAGACCGATCGAGTGACGTATACCCGGAATCCCGACGTTCTTGGGGAGGGCCACCGAATCGTCTTTGGCCGTCCACACCCGGTCGGCCTGGCTCTGGTCGAGACGGTCGGCGGGGATCGGGCCACGGATGCGCAACCAGTCGCTGCCCGGCCGGCTTCCGGCGTTGAGGTACAGGCGTGGGTGGTCGGCGAGGATCTGCCATCCGGCACGAATGATGAACAGCATGAACACGGCGTTGAAAAGGTGCTGCCATCGTAGCCAGGCCGGAAAACCGGAATCGAGCGCCGGCGCGTAGCTGGTCGACGTTCCCGGATAAGCGGCGATGAAATCCTGCATCCACGGGTACATTCGCAGCTGCTGACAGATCGCCACCATGACGAGCAGTCCGACGACAGTGAGTCCGATAAGCGGCCAGAGAGTGCTTATCCAGCGCTTGCCGATTCGGATCTGCGGCCAGCGGGCCTGATTCTGGGGAAGACCGCCGGCAAAGCTCTCGGCATCGATCCGTTCGCTGAACGGCCGAGGGCGCGGATCCTTGGAGACCAACTCCTCCAAGTCCTCGGCCCCGGACGACTCGGAAGCCTTCCGACCTGTCATCTGTTTTCCTCCGAATGGCGATTTCAGCTACGAACGGCTTCGACGCGACAGCCCTGACCACACAGATCAATGCCGAAGGACGAGGCCACGCCGCTGAAAGCAGTGGTTTCTCGCACGCCATGAGGCGAATACGAGTGGTAAGCGTGTAGCCAGCCCTAGGGTATCGGCCACCGGGAGCACTGTGCCTGCATTCGGCACATTTCATTCACCCGGTCGGGGACATGATTGCAATCGCCGACAATACGGTCACTGCGCCTTCCGATCCGTTAGTGGAATTCTTGTCGCAGTCGACTTCGCCACCGCACGAATCGCTTTGACACCGCACTGAACGTCATCCGCAAATCGCTCGTCTTGACGAGAGCGCATCATTCACGGTGAGCCCCTTGAACAATCGAGTGTTCTGCATTCCGGGCACCGGCTCGGCGCCGCCGTTCAACGTCCTCGGGGATCCCATGTAATAACGTCATCTGTGCGGACCCCGCTGCCGGGGGTAGCCTGCTGGAACCGTCGACGGCACGATGCCCCGGGGCGCATACGGGGCGGTCCGCGATGGCGCTCGGTCTCCGCTCTACGACCCCGGCGCGTTCTCGTCCAGACTCGAGGCGATACTGCCGCCGTAGACGCGGTCGAGCGCACGCCTGCCGTACACGAACCGGGAAGTCGCGCTGAGGTGGGAGCGCTTGTCGCCGAGGATGTGCATCCCCCACGAGAACAGCGCGGCCAGTCGGTTCCGGAAGCCGATGAGGAAGGCCAGGTGCACGAGCAGCCACATCACCCAGGCGATGAAGCCGTGGAGTTCGACCCTGCCGATCTTGACCACGGCGCTGTACCTGGACACCGTGGCCATGGAGCCCTTGTCGAAGTACTTGAACGGCGGCCGCTCCGACGGGGACTGCTGACCCTCCACCTCTCGGTCGATCTGCCTGGCGACGTACTTGCCGCCCTGGATCGCCACCGGAGACACCCCGGGCAGGTTGTCGAGGCTCATCATGTCGCCCAGCACGAAGATCTCGGGGTGGCCCGGCAGTGAGAGATCCTTGTTCACGAGGACCCGCCCCGCGCGGTCGACCTCGGCCTCGGTCTGATCGGCGAGCATCTTGCCCAGCGGACTGGCCTGCACACCGGCGGACCAGATCTTGCAGGCCGCCGCGATCCGCCGCACCGTGCCGTCCGAGTCCTTGACCTCGATCCCGTTGGAATCGACATCGGTGACCATGGCGTTGAGGTGCACCTCCACACCGAGCTGCTCCAACCTGGCCCGCGCAGCCCGCCCGAGTCGCTCCCCGAAGGGCGGGAGCACGGCGGGTGCCGCGTCGATCAGGATGATGCGCGCCTGGCCCGGGTCGATCCGGCGGTAACTGTTCTTGAGTGTGCGATGTGCCAGCTCACCGATCTGGCCGACCATCTCCACACCGGTCGGGCCCGCGCCCACCACGATGAAGGTGAGCAGCCTGCGTCGCTCGTCCTCGTCCTCGGTGAGCTCGGCCAACTCGAAACTGCCGAGGATCCGGCCCCGGAGTTCGAGGGCGTCGTCGATGGTCTTCATGCCGGGGGCGTAGCGCTCGAAGTGGTCGTTGCCGAAATAGGACTGGTTGGCGCCGGCCGCGACGATCAGGCTGTCGTACGGCAGGTCGAAATCGATGTGCCCGGCCACGGCGTGGACCATCCTGCCGGCCACATCGATTCGGTCCACCTCACCGAGGGTGACCGTGATGTTCTTGTGCTCCCGCAGGATCAGGCGCGTGGAGGGCGCGATGTCGCCGACCGACAGGATCCCGGTCGCCACCTGGTAGAGCAGCGGCTGGAAGAGGTGATGGCCGGTCTTGGCGACCAGCGTGACGTCCACGTCCGATTTCGCCAGGGCCTGTGCCGCACTGAGCCCGCCGAAGCCCGAGCCGATGATGACGACTCGATGCCGACGACCGGCATTCTGGGCGCCGGCGTCATGACTGTTCGCTGCATCCACGATGGAACTCCTGATCTCGGGTGTTCGCGCCCGGAACGTTACCCCCACCTCGCCGCAGCGGGGCGGTGTCAGGCATTCGGTCCCGTCTCGAGTGGAGGCCCGGACCGCCGGACAGAGCCCGGGTGGGCAGAACGAAGGAGCGGCGGCGCGTACAGGGTCGTCGTCGTCCCAACCGGTTTTCGCGACAACTTTTCCTGAAACCCTGATGATCGACCCGGATCTGAGGCCTGATTGAGGTGACTTCCGGCCAACGCTCACCGGCGGGACGGTGAGGTGCCGATGGAGTCCTGCCCAGCGAGAGGATCACAGACACCGATGAACGACTCAGTACTGATCAGCGTCGGACTACCGATCGCACTGGCGATCATCATGTTCGGCCTGGGGCTCTCCCTCACCGTGGCCGACTTCCGCCGGGTGGCCAGGTCGCCGCGCGCCGTTGTGGTGGCCCTGGTCCTGCAGATCCTGGTGCTGCCCGTGGTGGCGTTCGGCCTGGTGCTGGCCTTCGATCTCGATCCGCTGCTCGCGGTGGGCGTCATGCTCCTGGCCGCCTCGCCCGGTGGCACGACCGCCAATCTCCTCAGCCACCTGTTCCGTGGCGACGTGGCGCTCAACATCACGCTGACGGCCATCAACTCGGTCCTCGCCGCGGTCTCGATCCCCGTGATCACCAATCTCGCCATCGGATTCTTCGACTCCGAGGGCAGCCTGGGTCTGCAGTTCGGCAAGGTCGTGCAGGTCATCGCGATCGTGATCGTCCCCGTGGTGCTGGGCATGGTCGTCCGGAGCCGGTCGCCCCGCACCGCCGAGATCGCGGATCGTCCGGTCCGGATCTTCTCGATCGCGGTGCTGGCGATCGTCGCGATCGGGGCGATCATCGGCGAACGGGACAACATCCTCGACTACCTGCAGTCCGTGGGTGCGGTCACCGGCTTGTTCTGTCTCGCCAGCCTGTCCCTGGGGTACTGGGTCTCGCGCCTGCTGCGCCTGGACCGGTCCCAGTCGATCGCCGCGTCGATGGAGATCGGCGTGCACAACACGACCATCGCCCTGACCATCGCCCTGAGCGTGCTGGACAGCGTCGAGGTGGCGATCCCGGCCGCGATCTACTCCGTGCTCATGTACATCCTGGCCCCCGCCTTCGGGTTCCTCATCTCGCGGGGGCACGCACCTCGGACAGCGGCTGGCGGGCGTGCGGCCCGCGAGAGAGGGCTGGTCCCGTGAGCGGAGGCACCGCCCCGGCGATCCGCACCGCCGGACTGGTGAAGAAGTTCGGCTCTCACCGCGCGCTGGACGGGCTCGATCTGGAGGTCCGGACCGGTGAGGTCCACGGGTTCCTCGGGCCGAACGGGGCGGGCAAGTCCACCACGATCCGAGTGCTGCTGGGGTTGCTCCGCGCGAACGGCGGGACCGTGGAACTCCTGGGCGGGGACCCGTGGCGCGAGATCGTCCGGCTGCACCGTCGTCTGGCGTATGTGCCCGGCGACGTGGTGCTGTGGCCGTCCCTGTCCGGTGGGGAGGCGATCGACCTGCTCGGGGCGATGCGCGGTGGACTCGACGAGTCCAGGCGTGCCCATCTGATCGAGCGGTTCGAGCTCGACCCCACCAAACGCGGCCGCACCTACTCGAAGGGCAACCGGCAGAAGGTCGCGATCGTCGCGGCGCTGTCCTCGGATGTCGAGCTGCTGATCCTGGACGAGCCGACCTCCGGCCTCGATCCGCTGATGGAAGAGGTCTTCCAGCAGGAGATCGCCGCGGAGAAGGACAAGGGGCGCACGATCCTGCTGTCGAGTCACATCATGAGTGAGGTGGAGGCGCTCGCGGACCGGGTGAGCATCATCCGCGACGGCCGGATCGTGGACACCGGTACGCTCACCGACCTGCGCGGGGACAGCCGGGTGTCGTTGACCACGACCCTGGCCAGACCGCCGACGGACCCCGGGGCGTTACCGTTCCTGCGTTCAGCGACCCTCGAGGGCAACCGGTTGACCGCCTCGGTCGAGCCCGCGCGGATCAACGAGGCGATGGCGGGCCTGGTGCCGCACCAGATGTCCGACCTGACGGTGTCCCCCGCGTCGTTGGAGGATCTGTTCCTGCGGCGCTACGACGCCGATCACGACCGCGACGACGACGACGGCGACGACGACATCGGCGCCAGCGACAGCGGCAGCGGCAGCCGCGGATCATCCCACCCCGGCGCGGACCCGGCCCGATGACGTCCGCGTTCGCCGGGACCCGCCCGCTGCTGCGGGTCTCCCTGAAGCAGGATGTGCGGAACATCGTGCCCTGGATCCTGCTCATCTCCGCCCTGTCCGCCACCTCGATCCTGGCGTACGCGTGGATCTTCCCCGGCATCGAGGAGCGGCGGACGCTGGCCGCGACCCTCGGCGCCAACCCCGCGCTGTCGCTGATCTTCGGGCCGGCCCGGGACCTGCTCACGGCCGACGGGTTCAACTCCTGGCGGGCCGGCCAGCTCGGTGCCCTGTTCGCCGGGATCATGGCGATACTGATCGTGGTCCGCAACAGCCGCGCCGACGAGGACTCGGGGCAGGCCGAGCTGGTGGCCTCCGGTGTGCTCGGTCGCTGGTCCCGCCTGACGGTGGCGATCGGTATGGCCGCGCTGGCGTCGGTGGCACTCGGCGTGGTGAGCTTCCTCATCACCCTGGCCGTCGGCGGCGGCGCGGCGGCGACCCTCACCCTGGCTGCGACATTCACCGCGTCGGGACTGGTGTTCGGCGCGGTGGCGGCCGTGACCGCACAGCTCGGCTCGGACGCCCGCGCCTCCAGCGGTCTCGCGATCGCGTTCCTCGGCATCTGCTTCGCGCTGCGCGGCTACCTCGACGCCGGCGGAGCCCCCGACTGGACACGCTGGCTCACCCCGCCGGGCTGGCTCGAGCTCACCGAGCCGGCCACGGCGAACAACGGGTGGCCACTGCTGGTGGCCCTCGCCTCTGCCGTCCTCGGCGCCCTGGCGGCTTTCGCGCTCCAGAGTCGGCGCGACTTCGGTCAGGGCCTCATCGGACCCGGGCCCGGACCCGCGCGGGGCGGCGTCGTCACCAGTGTCTGGGGGCTGGCCCTGCGGCTCAACCGGCCCACGCTGGTCTGGTGGTGGATCGGGCTGACCGCGCTCGGGGCGGTCTTCGGCAGCCTCGCCTCCTCCATGGGCGATCTCGTCGCCCACAACCCCGCCATGGCGCAGGTCTTCGCCTCCGGCGGTGCGGGGGCAACGACACTGACACTGGCCTTCCTCGCCACGATCCTGCAGATCATCGCGATCGTCGCCGCGATCATGGGCGTCCAGGTGATCCTGCGCATCTACACAGAGGAGACCGACCACAGGGTGGAGCCGCTGCTGGCCGGCTCCCTGCGCCGGCCCGTGTACCTGTCCTCGAACATCGCGGTGGCGCTGGGCGGGACGGCGTTCGGAATGATCCTGGCCGGCGTCGCCATGGGGCTGGTGGCCCACACCTCGGCCGGGGTGGCGTTCGGAAGCGTCCTCCGGCAGTCCGTGGCCACGATCCCGGCTGTCTGGCTGCTCGTCGCGATCGCGGTGGCCGCGGTGGGGGCGGCTCCCCGGATCCGGCTCGTGGGCTGGGCCGGCGTCGTGGCCACCTTCGCGCTGACCCTGCTGGGCCCGACCTTCCGATTGCCCGACTGGGCGCTGGGCCTCAGCCCGCTCCACCACGTTCCCGTCGTCACCCGGACCTCACCGGACTGGGGCGGGCTCGGTGTGGTCGGGGTGGTGACGGTGATGCTCCTCGCCGCCGGCCTCGTGGGGTACCGACGACGCGACCTGCGCTGACGGCCACTAAGACCTGACTCAGCCGTGCCCCGCGGCGAATCGCCCCGGAGTCATACCGGTGACCGCCGAGAAATCGCGGATGAAATGCGCCTGGTCTGCATAGCCGAGCACCGCCGCCACCTCCGTCGCCGTGGTCTCTCCTCGGCGCAGGAGATCGGCGGCCTCCCGGAGCCGACGCCGCTGGATGAGCCACTTCGGCGTCAACCCGAGCCGGCGGTGCACCAACCGTTGCAGCGAGCGCTCACCGAGCTCGAACGCCTCGCACACCTGGGCCACACGCAGCACATCGCGGCCCGACTCCACGTACCGGACCAGCCGGTTGACCGTCTCCCCCTCGGCGTCCACCGGGAGGAACCGCCGCAGCTGGGAGACGTACGCCTCCATCGCCGCGTGATGGCCTCGCTCCGAGTGGGGATCAGGGGCCATCGCGGCCCGGACCCGGTCGGCCAGGACGCGACCCGCGTCCCCGAGGATCTCGGGCACGTCGACGAACCGATCCGTGTAGTCGGCGACCGAGCCGGCGGCCACGTCCCCACCGGCAGCGCCACCACCGGACGCGGCGCCGCCGACCAGGAGATGCCCGGCAGCGGGGGCGAGCATCACGCCCACAGCCCACCCGTCACCGGTCAACGTGGTGGTCGAGAGCCCGGAGGCCACACCGTAGAAGCGCGCGTACCCGGCGGTGATGACGATCAGACACACGGGGTACTGCAGCACCTTCTGCGGCACCTGTTCACCGGGCGGCACCGACCACACCGGAATCCAGAAGCGCTCGAGGAAGCCCTCGAACCCCGGCGGCGGGGCGTACCTGTACATCGCGTGCGAGGTGTCACCGGGGACCTTCAGATGGGCAGGCTCGACCGCGTCCAACCGTCGCGCGGAGAGGCCGGAGCCGGACCCCGGTACGGAGGCCGCCGGGTCGTCGCCCGGCCCGGTGTCGGGTTTCATCAATCCCCGACACTGCCACACGCAATAGCGTGTCGAGCATGAACGCCACAGCAGACAGCTATTCCGCCGCCCGCCGGCCACTGACCGACATCATCGAGAACGTGCCCGCGGCGTCGTGGTCGTCGTCGTCACCCTGCGAGGGGTGGACCGCACGGGACGTCGTGCGGCACCTCATCGAGACCCAACGCGACCTCCTCGCCCCGCACCGGGTGGACCTGGGTGAGCCCCCGGAGGTCGACGACGACCCCGCGCTCGCGTGGCGCGACCACTCCCAGAGGGTCCAGGCCGCCCTCGCCGACGACGCGGTGCCCGCGATCTCCTACGAGGGCTACTTCGGCCCCACCACGCTCGGCGCCACCCTGGAGCAGTTCTACGTCTGGGACATGATCGTGCACCGCTGGGACATCGCCCGCGCCGCCGGACTCGACGCGGCACTGACCGGCGCGGAACTCGATCTCGTCGAGCAGGGGGTGGACCGCTTCGGCGACGCGCTCTACATGGACGGGATCTGCCGCCCGGGAGTCACGGCCCCCACCGACGCCGACCGGCTCGACCAGGTCCTGGCCACGCTCGGCCGGGTCGCCTGACCGGAGCGGGGCGGGATGCCGCTGCCGACCTCGTCGTCGTTGTCGTGGTCGTTGTCGGGGTCGTGGTTGCCACCGCGCCGAACACCTTCGCCGGGCGAGCACTCACGCCGAGCTCGTCCGCGCCTCGGTGCCCGGCGCCCCGTGCGAGTTGGTGATGAAGAACGAGCCCAAGAAACCCAGGACCGCGAAGGCGCCCGCGACGAAGAACGCTACGTTCGCACCGTGAATCGGCCCGGCCGCCCCGTACACCGCCGGATCTCGCGCCGTGCTGACCATGATCGTCACCAGCACCGCGGTGCCCACCGACGCGGCGACCTGACGGATGGTGTTGTTCAGCGCGGTGCCGTGCGGGACCAGCGACATGGGGAGCTGATTCAGGGCGGCGGTCGTCACCGGCATCATGATCATCGCCGTGCCCGCCATCCGGACCGCATTCACCACGGCGATGTAGGTGAACGTGGTGTCCACGTCGAGCCGTGCCAGCATCAGCGTGGTGACCGCCACCGCAGCGAACCCGATGATCGACAGCCACTTGGCCCCGACCGCATCGAAGATCCGCCCGGTGATCGGCGACATGACCCCCATGACCACGGCTCCCGGCAGGAGCACGAGACCCGATTCCAACGCGGTGAAATCACGCATGGTCTGCATGTACATGGGGATGATGAGCATTCCACCGATCATCGCTATGAACACGAACACACCGAGAAGCGTGTTGAGCGCGAACACCGGTTGTTTGAGCACCCGCAGTTCCAGCAGCGGTTCGTCAAGCCGTAGCTGGCGGACGATGAACCAGATCAACGCCACGGCGCCGACGATCAGCGGCCCGAGCACCGGCGCGCTGGTCCAGCCGGACTCCCCGGCGCTGCCGAAACCGAACAGCAGACCGCCGAAACCGAACGACGACAGAATCACCGAGAGCACATCCAGTCGCGGATCGCTCCGCTCGGTGACGTTCCGCAACATGAAGTAGGCCACGACGAAAGAAAAACCCGCGATCGGCAACATCATGTAGAACAGGGTCTGCCAGGGCAGATGATCCACGACCCACCCGGACAGGCTCGGGCCGATCGCGGGCGCGAAAGAGATGACCAGCCCGAACGTGCCCATCGCCGTGCCGCGCTCGTCACGCGGATAGACCGCGAACAGGATCGTCTGCATGAGCGGGATGATCAGGCCGCCGCTGGCCGCCTGGACCACACGACCGAGTAACAGGGCCGGATAGACCGGGGCACTCGCGCAGATGATCGTCCCCACGATGAACAGGCCGATCGCGGTGAGGAAGAGCGCGCGGGTGGTGAACTTCCTGATGAGGAACGCGGTGACCGGGATCATGATCCCGTTGACCAGCATGAAACTGGTTGTCACCCATTGTGCCGCACTGGCGGTGATGCCGAAGTCGGCCATGAACGCCGGCAGGGCCGTGTTGAGGAGCGTCTGGTTGAGAATAATGACGAAGGCCCCGGAGATCAGGACCGTCATCAGGATTTTGCGGTTCATGGGCGTCGGAGCGCCCTCACCGTGCTGTGTGGCATCACTCATGCGCAGCCTGCCCTCGTCCCCGTGGCACCGATCCGGTCGCTCCGGGTCCGGTCGACGCCGGACTGGTCGTCCCGTCGACCGGCTGGGGCGGCGTCAGCAAGCCGTTTTCCAGCAGGTCGAAAGCAGTAGTCAGAACCCGTATCAGATTTTCGTGTTCCCGGACGGACCACCACTGCATGGCGATGCGAATCGCCGATACCGCCACACCTGCGATCAGCGACGGCCGCAGGTCGTCGGCCGCGTCGACGGCGCCGACGCCCAGGCGTTCGGCGACCGCGTCCGCCAGCGCCTGTTCCATGTGGAGGTGTTGGCTGAGCTGCCGGGCCATCAGGACCGGGTGTTGCTGCACCACCTTGTATCGGGCCAACATGCGGTCCCGATCAGTGTCCATCAGGGCGAAGATGTCGAGTTCGGTGACCACTGCCCGGATGGCATGCAGCGGGGTCTCATCCGCCGGACGCTCGATGATCTTCCTGCGTAGCGTGTCGGCGGCGGCGGACGCGTCGGCCACCAGTGCGTCCTCTTTGCGATCGAAGTAATTGAAGAATGTTCGCCGCGAGACCCCGGCGCGGTCGACTATCGCCTCGACCGTCACGTTCTCGAGGCCACCCTCGATCACCAGGTCGAGGGCGACAGAGCGTATGAGACGCCGGGTCTCGATCTTCTTTCGTTCGCGCAGACCGATGTCTGCCGTCGTCGATTCAGCCATAGGCTAACTGCACTAAGTGCAAATTTGCCCTCAGTGCAATTATCCAGGGCTGCGCACCACCGAACGGGCGGTGGCGGCCAGCGCCGCGTTGACGCCTACCCTGTCACGGTGATTCTGGACCCCACCGAGGATCTCCAGGACCGTCAACGTCGGCGAGTGCGGGGGCGGATCGGAGATGATGTTCCCGTACGTGGTCTCCCACCCCAGCAGATCCAGAAGTGATTGGATGACGGGATTCCACTCCTCCGCCGGGAGGCCGGAACCGACCACGACGAGCGCCATCCATCCCGCGTGCCGCTCCAGTTCGGCACGCCCGAGCGGGAGCCTGGACACGATGTGACGCCACAGGGTCACCGGATCGTCGACCCCTCGCCGCCCGACGGCCGTCACCTCCAACCGACCATGACGTTTGGCGACCAGCCCCAGGGCCTGCGCGGTCTCCCGGACCTCGGCCACCGGAAACGTCCGGTCCTCGCGGTTCGTCATTCCGTTCCACCACTGCGAGATCCCACTCGCCGAGGCGAATTGCCCCACGAATCTCGGAGGGAGATAGCCGGCCGCGGTCAGTTTCACACCGGAGCCGATCTGCTCCAGTAGCAGCCGGTACGTCCCGGTGAGCGCGGCCGCCTCCTCCGCGCTGACCTCGTCGGGACCGTGCCAGTCAGGCCGTGCCAGCAGATTCCTCAACTGTCTGGCACCGATCCGGTCCAGCTCGGCTGCCAACTCGGCGAGCTCGCCCGACACCTCGACGGGCTCGGCGGCCTCGATCGCCAACGCCTCGTTGACCTCCTCCGCGGAGAAGGCGTCGGGATGCCACCCCGGCGGCAACCACTCGAGCATCTCCCCGGCCTCCAGCGGGCCCGGGTTCGCAGCCGGGTCGAAGCCGCCGCGAGCCCACTCGGCGAGAGCGGTATAGCCGGGAATCCCACCGCAGTCCTCGGGCGGGCCCGCCCCACGGCCAGTCACACAGAACGGGACCTCCGGCGGTTCATCGAGCAGCGACTCCACCACCACGACGTGGTCCCAGCCGTCACCGAAGTCGTAGTCGTAGTACAGCTTGTCACCGGGGGCGGTGAGCACCTGGTCGAGACGGATTGTCGCCTCGTCGATCCCCTGCTCGCCCTCGCTGACCTCCCACGCGGACAGGAAACCGGCGAAATCGTTCGCACGCCCCTGATGGAAGCGGTGCAGGTGACTGTCGGTCCACCCCATCGCGATCTGCAGAACATGGTGGAAGTCGTCCAGCATCAGGTCGCCGGAGAGCTCGAGGCGTCGCCACAGCGGCGGCGAGGCATCCCGCAGATCGACCCGCAACCGCAGGCCCAGGGGCTGCTCGGGTGGCGGGGAATACGTGGGCTCTGCTTGCGGTGTGAACGAGCCCACCGGGTCGTCGTCGAGGAGCTGGGCCACGAGATTCATCTTCTCGTCCGCGGAGAGCGACTCCACGAGTTGGCGGATACGGTCATCCGAGCTGGTCATGATTCACCATTGCACACCTGTGCCCGCGATTTCACCCGGCGCCGCCGGTCAGCGCTAGGCCCTGAGGATCGCGGGAAGAACCACATGTGGTTCGGGGATCATCCCGGGTGTGACGCGGTGCCGGAACACCCAGTAGCTCCACGCCTGGTAGCAGAGGATCACGGGGAGTGCCACAGCCGTGATGGCGGTCATCACGCCGAGGGTGTAGGTGCTGTGCGCCGCGGACTGCACCGTGATGTCGAAGGCGCTGTCGACGGTGGACGGCAGCAGGACGGGGAACATGGCCAGGAAGATCGCGGCCAGCCCGAACAGGCCGGTGCCGGCGTAGCCGGTGAACGCGAGCCCCTCCCGCAGCGTCCGCGCCTGAGCCCACCCGAGGCCTCCGGAGACCACCGCGAGTCCGGTCAGCGCCCAGCCCGCGGGCCCGCCGCCGTGCTCTAGTTGCACCATCACGACCCAGACCAGCAGCGGCAACAGGCACAGTGGCGCCCACCGGACCGCGAAGTCAGACGCCCGCCGACGCACGGGGCCGTCGGCCTTGAGCGCCAGGAAGGTGGCGGAATGGGCGAGGGCGAAGCCGACCACGGCGAGGCCACCGACGAGGGCGGGCCACGTGAGCCAGGCGAAGGGGCCGCCGACGCGGTCGCCGTTGGCGTCGATGGGCAGCCCGAGGGAGGTGAGTGCCAGCAGCGCGCCGATGAGGAACGCCACCATCGCGGAGCCGACACCGATCATGTACGTCCAGAACGTCGCCCAGGCCCTGGTGGCGACCTTGCCGCGGTACTCGATCCCGACGGCCCGCACGATGAGGCCGAGCAGGGCGAGGGTCAGGGGCACGTAGAGGGCGGACAGCAACGCCGCGTACCAGGGCGAGAACGCGGCGAACAGGGCCGCGGCGGCGGTGATGAGCCACACCTCGTTGCCGTCCCAGACCGGGCCGATGGTGTTGAGCATGACGCGGCGGTCGCGTTCGCTGCGGGTGGAGAAGATCATGTGCATCCCGACGCCCAGGTCGAATCCCTCGAGCAGGAGGTATCCGGTCCACAGGACGGCGATGGCGACAAACCAGATGATTGCCAGCGTTTCCACGGCTGTTCCTCGTTCCTCGTCTCGGGGGGTCAGTAGGCGAACGCCAGCACGTCGCTGTGCTCGGCGTCGGGGTCGTCGGCGTCGTCGTCCCGACCGGAGAGTTCGGGCATGGCGCTGGCGACCCCGCCGCGCGTGTACCGGACCAGCAGGTACACCTCGACCACCAGCAGGACGCCGTAGACGGCGCCCAGGGAGATGAGCGAGAACAGCAGTTCACCGGCGGTGACACCGGGGGACACGGCCGCCTGGGTGTACATGAACACGGAGTCGACACCGGTGGCGTCGGGGTTGGGGGCCACGACGAACGGCTGTCGGCCCATCTCGGTGAAGATCCATCCGGCGATGTTGGCGGCGAACGGTGCGAGGATCCCCAGCAGTGCGAGCCTCATCAGGCCCGGGGACGCGGGCACGGTGCCGCGCCGGGTGAGCCAGAGGGCGACAGCGCCGGCGGCGGCGACGATGCCGCCGAGGCCGATCATGAGGCGGAACCCCCAGTAGGTCACCCACATCACGGGGACGTAGTCGACCTGTGCGCCCGCGCGGTCGCCGTACAGCGCGTCGTCCGGGATCGTCTCGCCGTAGCGGTCCACGTACTCGGGCTCGAGGTCGCGGATGCCCGGCATGTCGGCGCCCCACTCCCCCGTGCCCAGGAACCCGAGGACGCCGGGGACCTCGATGAGTGTGGTGACCTCGCGGCAGTCCGTGGATCCCGGGTCGCCCAGGGAGAGCACCGAGAAAGAGGAGCCGGAGTGGCAGGCGGCCTCGGCGGCGGCCATCTTCATGGGCTGCTGTTCGTACATGAGTTTGCCCTGGATGTCGCCGGTGACGACGGTGCCGAGGAAGCCGACCATGGCGACGATCGCGCCGAATCGCAGGGACCAGAGCCAGACGCCGTGGTCGGTGCGGTCCCGCCCCGGCAGGTCGGCGGCCTGCCCCACGATCACGTGACCGTGCTCGTCGACGTGGTCGATCCCGTCGCGGCGCCGGCGCCACAGGTGGTACCAGGCGATCCCGAGCAGGAACATCCCGCCCACCACGAGTGCGCCGAAGATGGCGTGCGTGAACGCGGCCAGTGCGGTGTTGTTGGTGAGCACGGCCCACACGTCGGTCATGACCGGCCGACCGTCCTCGCCGACCTCGACGCCCACGGGGTGCTGCATCCACGAGTTGGCGACGATGATGAAGTACGCCGAGACCCAGGAGCCGATGACCGCGCACCACAGGGCCGCCAGGTGCACGCCCTTGCGCAGCCGGCCCCAGCCGAAGATCCAGATGCCGAGGAAGGTGGATTCGAGGAAGAAGGCGAGCAGGCCCTCGAGGGCGAGCGGCGCGCCGAACACGTCCCCGACGAACCGTGAGTACTCGCTCCAGGCCATCCCGAACTGGAATTCCTGGACCAGGCCCGTGGCCACGCCGAGGATGAAGTTGATGAGGTAGAGCTTGCCCCAGAACTTGGTCATCCGGAGGAATCTCTCCTGGCCGGTGCGCACCCAGGCGGTCTGCATCACGGCGACCATCGCCCCGAGTCCGATCGTGAGCGGGACCATGAGGAAGTGGTAGACGGTCGTGATGCCGAACTGCCAGCGTGCGATCTCGACGACGTCCATAGGACGCGAACCCCTTTCACCGGATCGGGCCGTTGCCCGCCCCCGGCATTCTACACGCCATAGAATTAGTTCTATCCTGGGTCGAACTTCTTCCACCCCTGATAGAATCCCGGGCACGACGCAGGAGGAGAGGATCACCGTGGCGACCCTGGGCGAGTTGGAACGTGCCGTCATGGACGTGGTCTGGGACCACGGCGGGTCGGTGACCGCGTACGAGGTCAAGGACGTGCTCGACGGCGCCCGGGAGCGCCCACCCGCCGTCACCACCCTGCTCACGGTCCTGAGCCGTCTCGCCCGCAAGGGCCTGGTCGACTCGGACCGCTCCGCCCGCCCCCACCGCTACCGTGCGGTGGCCTCGCGGGAGGAGTACATCGCCGAGCTCATGCACGAGGCCCTCGGGGACTCCCGGGACCGGCACGCGGTTCTCGCACGGTTCGTCGGCGGGGTCTCCAAGGACGAGGCGGCCGCGCTGCGCACACTGCTGAAGGGACGTGGCTGATCCCCCAGTCCGCCATGTCCACCGGCGCCGTGGGACTCCTTCTGGCCGGGATCGCGTTGATCCTGGCCTGGCCGGCGCCGGTCCTGCTGGCCCGCGCCCGCTGGCCGATGCACGCCCCGGCCCGGGCGCTCCTACTGTGGCAGGCCATCGGGCTGGCCGGCGGGGTCTCGATGATCGGGGCCCTGGCACTGCTCGGTCGCGCGGTCGCGCCGGAGAACCCTCTGGCCTCGGTGGTCCCCGCGATCCTGCTGGCCTGCTACCTGATCGCGCACCTGGGTGTGACCGTCGTCCGGGTCACGCGGCAACGGCGCCGGCACCTGACCTTGCTCCGGCTGCTCACGGAACCGCACCCGACCCGGGCGCGCACGCGCGTGATCGACGAGGCCGCGCCGGTGGCGTATTGCATCCCCCGTGGCGCCGGTTCGGTCACGGTGCTCTCCCAGGGTCTGCTGGACCGTCTCGATCCGGACGAGCTCGCGGCCGTGATCGCCCACGAACGCGCGCACGTGGAGCAGCGCCACGACATCCTGCAGTTGGCGTTCCGTGCCTGGCGGTCCGCGCTGCCGGGCCTGCCCACCGCGGTTCTCGCGGAGACGGAGGTCGCCGCGATGGTGGAGATGTTGGCCGACGACCGTGCGCGCCGCGAGATCCGCGACGAGGTGGTGGCGCGCGCGATCATCCGGGTCGGTGCGGCCGACGGTGGCGGGGATGACGACGACGACACCGCCGCCGCCGACGCGAGCACCGGCACCGAGGCCGGCACCGGCCCCGTCGGCAGCCACGACGTACCCGGGGGCGGGAACGGCCGCGGTGGCGGCGGTGGCGACCGGGGCTCCTGCCGCGGCGGACGCATGAACGATCGGCTGCACAGGCTCGGTTCGCCGGTCCCCGGCCACGGGCAGTGATGCGGGCGACGCCGCCGGGTGGGCGTCTGCACGGTTTCCGCACGGTCAGCCGAGACGCAGCACCCGGTCCGTGGGCCGTCGGTCGTCCCGGCGGTGCGAGACCAGGATCACCACCTTGTCGTGGGCGGCGGTGCGCAGGTCACCCATCATCGCGTCCGCCGTCGGCGCGTCCAGGTGCGCGGTCGGCTCGTCGAGCAGGAGGACGTCGGCGCGCGTGAGCAGTGCCCGTGCCACCGCCAATCGCTGACGCTCCCCACCCGACAGCGCCCGGCCACCGGCCCCGACCCGGGTGTCCAGCCCGTCCGGGAGCGAGTCGAGCAGGGGCGCCAGGCCGACCCGCTCGAGGGCGCCGCGCATCGTGGCCTCGTCGGGGGCCTGCGCGGACGGCCGGGACAAAAGCAGGTTCCCGCGCAGGGTGGAATCGAAGACATACGCGTCCTGCGGGCACCAGGCCACTCGGGACCGCCACGCACGCTCGGTGAACTCCGTGATCGGGCAGGAGTCGGCCCGGATCGTCCCGCGGTGCACGGGCAGCGCCCCCATGACGGCGGACAGGAGGGTGGACTTGCCCGCCCCCGACGGCCCGTCGACCAGCAGCCACCGCCCGGTGCGCGCGAGGGCGTCCACGCCGTCCACGGCCGGCCGCTCGGTGTTCGGGTACCGGATGCTCACCTGCTCGAGCGCCACCGATTCCACGGGCCCGCCCGGCGCGCCGTCACCCCACGTGGGCTGCGGGAACGGGCCCAGCACGGAGCCGAGGCCGCGCAGCAGGGAGCGCACGGACGGCACGCGATGCACCGCCGCCACCCACGCGGCGAGCGGCTCGCCCAGCGCCAGGCACAGCAGGGCGATCACACTGGCCCGTTCCGCGCCCACCCCCGGATCGCTCACCGCCACGAGCACCGCCACGGCGGCCGTGCCAGCGGTCACCGCCGCCGTGCCGAGGCCGACGCCGCGGGTCGCGCGTCGTTCGTCGGTGGCCTGCCCGGCGTTGATGTCGTCGAGTCGGGCCACCGCCTCCGCGGCCACCCCGTTACCGCGCAGGTCCGCGGCCGCCGCACTCAACGACGCCGATCCCCGCACCAGGCGGGACCGGCCGGCGATCCTGGCCACGTCACCCCCGCGTTCGACCGTTGCCGCCAGACCGGCCCCGACGAGCAGGGTCGTGACCAGGCCCACGCCCACCAGCGCGGTGAGCGTGGGGGCGACCAGCCAGGTGGTGAGCGTGGCGCCCAGCAGCACCGCCACCCCGGAGACCAGCGGGGTGACGACCCGCGGGAGCTGCTCCCTCAGTTCGTCCGCCCGGGTCACGAGGTAGTCCAGTGGCGCCCCGCCGTCGAGCAGCCGCCGGGACCCGGCCCCCCGTGCCGCGATCGCCCGCCACAGCCGCAGCCGCAGATCGTCGATGGTCCGGAAGGCAGCGTGGTGGGTGAGCAGTTGTTCGGCGTAGGTGGCCACCGAGCGCCCGATCCCGAACGCGCGGACGCCGACGATCGCCACCAGGAGGTACATGATGTACTCCTCGACGCTCGACCGGACGATCAGCCAGCCCGACAGGGCCGTCAGGGCCAGGCCCAGTGAGGTGGCGAGCACCGAGAGTCCGATCGCCCCCGTCCAGAGTCCGGCGTGGGCGCTCATCAGTTCACCGAGCCGCAGGCCCCCGGCGTCGGCGGCCCCGTCCGGCCTCGGCTCCGCCCCATCTGCTGCCGCGGCGTCGTCGTCGACCCGTCCGCCGGGCGCTACGTCACTGGGCGCCACCTCGCCGGCCGCCACGTCGCCGGCCACGGCGTCGTCGTCGACCCGTCCGCCGGGCGCCACCTCACCGTCCGGCCGGTCCGGTCCCGGCCCCGAGTGAGCCGGATCGTCGCGCTGGTCCACCTCTGCGTGCCGACGGGCGCCGCGGTCGCCGTCGGCGCCGCCGGCCGGGCCGCTGATCCGGACCGTGCTCGTGGCGAGGTCGAGCGTCGTGGACTCGTGGCTGGCGAGCACGACGGTGGCGCGCTCGGCCCGCCGCACGATCGCGGCGCGGACCAGCTCGGCGGCGTGCTGATCGAGATGAGCGGTCGGTTCGTCGAGCACCAACAGGCGGGCACCGGCGTCCACCCGCGCCAGTGCGCGCGCCACCGACAGGCGCCGCAGTTCACCCGGGCTGAGCTCGGCGGCGGCTGCCCCGGCGACGCGCGAGAGCCCGACCTCGGCGAGGGCGGCCGCGGGGTCCGCGCCGTACAGCGTCAGTTCCTCACTCGGGGTGGCCGCGAACATAGTCGGGGACTGGGGCGACCACCCCACGAGGTCCGGCGCGATCCCTGTGATCCGTCCCTGCACGGCCGCGTCGTCGGGCAGGGCCCCGACCAGCGCCGAGAGGAACGTGGATTTGCCGGCCCCGCTGGGACCGGTGACGGCGACGACGCCGCTCAGCTCGGCGTCGAGCCCGGTGATCGCCGCGGCCCGACGACCGGCGTACCGGACCTCGAGCGCGGACACGCAGATCGTGGCGTCGTCGTGGCCTCGCGGGTCGGCTCCGGGCGCGGACACGCGGGGCACGGCGTCGTCGTCGCCTCGCGGGTCGGCTCCGAGCGGCGTGTCGAGGTGCTCGCGAGCCCGGCGCAGCGCGGAGAGACCATCCCGGGAGGCGTGGAACGCCACCCCCACGCGACGCAGGACGGCAAAGCACTCGGGGGCGAGCAACAGCGCGAGCAGCGCGGGCTGCAGGTCCATGGTCCCGTTGAGCAGGCGCAGACCCAGAAATACCGCCACCACCGCCACGGAGAGCGTCGCGATGAGCTCCAGCGCCAGGGCGGACAGGAACGCCCATCTCAGCGTCTCCCGGGTGCGGCGGCTGTAGACCCGCTGGATGCCGGCCAGCGAATCCGTCTGCTCCTCGACGCGACCGAGCCCGACCAGGACGGGCAGCCCGCGCGCCAGCTCTGCCAGATGGTCGGACAGCCGGGCCAGCGCACGCAGGGCCGCGTCCGTCCGCTGGCCGGTGTGCCGCCCGATCAGGACCATGAACAGCGGCACCAGCGGGATCGTCAGCACGATCACCAGCGCGCTGACCCAGTCGGCGGCGAGGATGCGGACCAGGAGCAGCGGTGGCACCACGAGTGCCGCGATGACGGCGGGCACCGACTGGACGTAGTACTCGTCCAGGTCGTCCATCCCCTCGGTCGCGAGCACCGCGGTCCCGCCGCGCGGGTCGCTCGACCGGGACATCCGGCGCCACAACCTGCCCCGGAGCTCCTGCTTGACGGCGGTGGCGGCCCTGCGGGCAGCGACCTCGGTCCCCCATTCGGCTGCGGCCCGCAGCAGCGCACCGCCCAGACCGAGGATCAGGATCGCCCGCACCGACCCGGTGGACAGGGAGCCCGCCGCCAGTCCGGCGATGCCCCGCGCCACGGCCTCGGCCACCAGCACCAACCCCAGCGCGCGCAGTGCCGCCAGCACCCCCAGGGCCACGAGCACGGGCCTGGGCGCCGGCCCGGGATCCGGACGTTCGGGTGCCTGTTGCGCGGTCCGCTCGGCCTCGAGCGCCCAGGGGTCGATCCCGTCGGCGGGCCGCGACGTCGACCTGCGCACCATCATCCACACACGTCCTCACCGGCGGG
>DWWG01000158.1 GCA_019119875.1 Candidatus Dietzia intestinigallinarum
GTCCACACATCGACTCGCACACCCATGCCCCGAGCGTATGCCGTTCCGGCCGGGTCGTCGTCCACCGCCCCGAACCCGCCGCCCCGAGCCCGCAACCACGGGGCGTGGAGTCGTTCCGTGCAGCGTTTCCCCAGGACTTCGCCGGGCAACGCCTGCCGGAGCGACTCAACGGTCGGGGCGTCCCCCTGCCGGAGCGACTCACCGGCCCCGGCGTCCCCCGCGGATATCGACATCGCAGGACGAGATCCGGAGGCCCGTACCGGGAGGGATCGACATGCGTGCGAGACTGGCATCACATCCCGCCAATCCCCTCATGGAGGTCCCGTGCCAGACTCCACCATCGCCACCGAGCCGGCCAGCACCGGTGCCGTCACGACCGGTGCCGTCGGCTCACCCACCGCGGCCGTCCTCGAGCAGATCCTCGACGCTCGCCACAGCTGCCGGGCCTTCACCTCCGAGATCGTCGCGGAGGAGACCATCGAGCAGATCCTGCGGATGGCGCAGCGCACCGCGTCGTGGTGCAACTCGCAGGCGTGGCAGGTGGACCTGGTCAGCGGCGACGCGACGGCGGCCTTCAGCACGGCCCTCATGGATCACGTGATGTCCAACGACATGCGCTCGGATCTTCCGATCCCCGAACGCTACGAGGGCGTGTACGGGGACCGTCGCCGGGCCAGCGGCTTCGGCCTCTACTCGGCGTTGGGGATCGAGCGTTCCGACCACGAGGCCCGCTCCCGCCAGATGCTCGAGAACTACCGCTTCTTCGGTGCCCCGCACGTCGCGATCATCACCACGGATGCTGGACTGGGCACCTACGGCGCGATCGACTGCGGCGCCTATGTGTCAACGTTCCTGACCGCCGCGACGTCACTGGGCGTGGCGACCTGTGCGCAGGCCGCGCTGGCGCTGTACTCCGACGGGGTCCGCGAGCACCTTCGCATCCCGGAGGACCGCCTGATCGTCTGCGGCATCGCGTTCGGTTACGCCGACACCGCGCACCCGGCCAACGCGTTCCGCACCGAGCGCGCGGACCTGTCCGACGTGGTGCGTCGCCACGGCTGAACCCCGCCGCCGCGAGCGGGCGGGCCGAACGCCTGATCAGTAGAGTTCGCGCTGGTCCGGCTTCCCGGAGATGGTCTTGCGGACCTTGAGACCGTAGTAGACGGTGGCGATTCCCGCGAGGATCGCCACGACCATGAAGAACGAGCTCGCGAACAAGCCGACAGGCAGCGACACGACCGTCACACCCAGCGCGATCGCGGTGTTCCGCGAATCCTTGCGGACCTGCTGCTTCCGGGCCTCGATCGGGTTCGGCTGGTAGGGCTGCATGCTCATGTACTCAGGATTCCATATCCTGGCGCGAGGCCGCGTTCTCGGTGGTCGCGACCCCTGCGGATTCCCACTCGGCGCCCCCGGACGTGCGAGCGGCGAGGATCGGGCCGAGCACCTCGAACTCGCCCGCCACCGTCATGCGGACCCGTCGACCGTACTCGATGTCCAGCACGCGGGCACCGGCCGCCCGGACGGCGGCTTCGAGCCCACCGGCCACCGCGTGATCGACCTCGGTGACCCAGGCCGGTGTCTGCACGACCTCCACCACCCGCCCGGCCCGCCACGCCTCGTCGACCGCGGCCGTCACCGCCGCCGAATACGCTCGCACCAGCCCGCCCGTACCGAGTTTGGTGCCACCGAACCACCGGACCACCACGGCGCTCACACCGGTCAGGCCACTTCCCCGCAGCACGTCGAGCATGGGGATGCCCGCGGTCCCGGAGGGTTCGCCGTCGTCGTTTGACCGCTCGATCCGGCTGGCGCCGTCCACGTCCACCAGGAAGGCGCTGCAGTGATGGCGCGCTGTGGGGTATGCGGACCGGAGTTCGGCGATCAGTGCGCGGGCGGACTCCTCGTCGTCGCACCTGCGCAGTACCGCGACGAACCTGGAACGCTTCTCCTCGTACTCCCCCGTCACGTCGGGCCCGGCGGAGAGCCGGAGCGTGCGGGGCTCGGTCTGGTCCATGCCCTCAGTATCTCCTCCGGAGGTGGCGCCCCGCTCGGTCAGGCCGCGGGGTCGCCTCCGTCCCCGCGGGCTCGCCGGTCACCCTCTCGTGGCCGCGGGCCCCTCCCCCGGGCCGCGGGACTTGCCTACCCTGGGCCGTGTGACCTCGACGCGCCACGCGACCAGTTCCCCTCCCGAGCCCCGCCGCCCCTCAACCGACGACGTGTTCTCGGTCTGGGCGCCGCACGCCCGTGGGGTCGGGCTGGTGCTCGACTCCCCCGATGCCGCCCCCGTCCCCATGCACCGGGGCGCCGACGGCTGGTGGTACTCCGAGGTGCGGCGAGAGGTGGAACGGGACTACGGGTTCGCGCTGACTGACGACGACGAGGTGGGCCCCGTCCGGCCCGACCCGCGGTCGCCGAGGCAGCCCCACGGTGTGCACGGACTGTCCCGGGTGCACCGCGTGGACCCGGCACGCTGGACGGACTCGTCCTGGACTGGCCGGCAGCTGGCCGGGTCCGTGATCTATGAGCTGCACGTGGGCACGTTCTCGACCGCCGGGACGCTGGCCGGCGCGATCGAGCATCTGGACGAACTCGTCGAGCTGGGTGTGGACATGGTCGAGGTCATGCCGGTCAACGCGTTCAACGGCGAGCACGGCTGGGGCTATGACGGGGTGGCGTGGTTCGCGGTGCACGAGCCCTACGGCGGTCCGGACGCGTTCCAGCAGTTCGTCGACGCCTGCCATGCGCGGGGACTCGCGGTGTGTCTGGACGTCGTCTACAACCATCTCGGCCCCTCGGGGAACTACCTTCCGGAGTTCGGGCCGTATCTGTCCGCCGCTGACGGGCCGTGGGGGTCCGGTCTCAACCTGGACGGCCGGGATTCCGGTGAGGTGCGGCGGTACATCATCGACAACGCGCTGCGCTGGTTCTCGGAGTTCCATGTGGATGCGTTGCGGTTGGACGCGGTGCACGCGCTGCACGACGACTCGGCGGTGCATCTTCTCGAGGAACTGGCGGTGGAGACGGAGGCGTTGTCCGCGCATCTGGGTCGGCCGCTGTCGTTGATCGCCGAGTCGGACCGGAACGATCCGCGGACGGTCACCGCTCGGGAGGCAGGTGGACTCGGGCTGGACGCTCAGTGGGATGACGATGTGCATCACGCCGTCCATGCCGCGGTGTCCGGTGAACGTCAGGGCTACTACTCGGATTTCGGTTCGCTGACGGCACTCAGGAAGGTTCTCACCGGTGCGTTCCTCCACGACGGGACCCGGTCGTCCTTCCGCGGCCGCGTGCACGGTCGGCCTGTCGACGTGGCCCGGGTGCCCGGCTCGCGCTTCGTCGCCTACACGCTGACCCATGACCAGGTGGGTAACCGTGCGGCCGGCGACCGGCCCTCGATGTCACTGTCCCCGCAGCAGCAGCTCGCCAAGGCGGCGATCGTGCTGTGCTCGCCGTTCACCCCGATGCTGTTCCAGGGAGAGGAGTGGGGCGCCGGGACGCCGTTTCGCTACTTCACCTCGCACCCCGAGCCGGAATTGGCCGAGGCCGTGCGGGAGGGGCGGCTCCGCGAGTTCACCGAGATGGGGTGGGACCCCGACCGGGTGGCCGACCCTCAGGACCCGGACACGTTCCTCGCGTCGAAGCTCGACCGGTCGGAGCAGACCGTCGAACCACATGCCGAGATCCTTCGGACCTACCGGAGGCTCATCGCACTGCGTCGTGCGGAGCCCGAGCTCAGTGATCCGTGGCTGGGTCGCGTCCGGGTGGAGTGCGGCGTCGAGGCGTACGACAACCGCTGGCTGATCCTACAGCGCGGGACCCTGGCCCTGGCGGTGAACCTGGGAACCGAGCCGTGCCGGATCCCGCTGACCGGCCAGAGCGAGCTGTTCGCCTCGGGCGCGGTGCTCGACGCGGACTCGGTGTTCTGCCAGGCGTTCGGGTTCGCGGTGCTTCGTCTCGGCCGGGTGTTCTGACCTCGCGGGCCGGGTACGCGGGCCGCGGGTGAGGTGTTTCGCGTCCGCTAGGTGAGGTACTCGTATGCGGCGGTGCCGGGCTCCAGCCGCTCGCAGTCGAGGCGGGACGCGTCCATCCGCTCCAGCAGGGAATGCAGCCCCGTGGGCGAACCCAGCTCGATGCCGACCAGCGCTGCGCCGAACTCGCGGTTGTTGCGCTTGAGGTACTCGAACTGTGTGATGTCGTCCTCCGGGCCCAGGACCTCGTCCAGGAAGCGGCGCAGCTGGCCGGGCTCCTGCGGGAACTTCACCAGGAAGTAGTGCTTGAGTCCCTGGTGGACCAGCGAGCGTTCGATGATCTCGCTGTACCGCGACACGTCGTTGTTGCCACCGGAGACGATGCACACGACGGTCGCGCCCTCGTCGATGTCGAGCTGTTCCAACGCGGTCACGGCCAGCGCTCCGGCGGGCTCGCTGATGATCCCCTCGTTCTGGTACAGCTCCAGCATGGCCGTGCAGACCGCCCCCTCGTCGACGGTGAGGACCTGGATCCGCTCGGTCATGGACGAGATCACGTCGAACGGGAAATCCCCGAGCCGTGCCACGGACGCACCGTCGACAAAGGTGTCGACGTCCTCAAGGGTGACCGGCTCGCCCGCCTCGAGAGCCCTGGTCAGGGACGCCGCGCCGGCCGGCTCCACAGCGATGACCTTGCAGTCGGGCGCGTACTCGGCGAGATAGGTGGCGATCCCGCCGAGCAGACCTCCGCCGCCGACCGGGACCACGACCGCATCAGGGGCCTCGTCGAGCTGCGCGAGGATCTCGGCGGCGATCGTGCCCTGCCCCGCCATGGTGTCGGGGTGGTCGAACGGCGGGACCATGGTCGCGCCGGTCCGGGCGGCATCCGCGCGGGCCGCGGTCTGCGCGGCGTCGAAGTTCACGCCGGTCACCACGAGTTCGACCCAGTTGCGCCCGTGCGCCAGAATCCTGTCGCGCTTCTGCTTGGGCGTGTTGTTGGGAACATAGATGCGGCCGTTGATCCCGAGCACCCGGCACGCGAAGGCCACGCCCTGCGCGTGGTTCCCGGCGCTGGCGGTCACCACCCCGGCACTGCGCTCGTCCCCGGTCAGCTGCGCCATGAGGTTGTAGGCGCCGCGGATCTTGTACGAGCGGACATCCTGCTGGTCCTCCCGCTTGAGCAGGATGCGGGCACCGGTCTGCTCGCTGAGCCGTTCGCTCGTGTCCAGGTTCGTCGAGTTGATGACCTCGCCGATCCGGCGGGCGGCGGCGTCGATGTCGTCGATGGTCACGACCTGGTCGGTGGCGGAGTCAGTGGCGGTCACGGATACCAGTGTTCCACCGTGACCGCCACCGTCGCCAACCGGTCAGTAGTTCATGTTCAGCCGGTGAGGCACCCCGGCCCCAGGAGGGCCTTGAGGTCGCCCATCAGTGAGGAGGAGGTCTCGACCCTCAGGTGGTCGTCGAGCCGCAGGACTGTCGACGAATCCCCGCTGACCAGACGGAGGTGAACATCCGACGGTCCGGGGTGACGGCTGAGGACCTGTTTCAGCGCGGTGACCGTCTCGACGGTGCAGATCCGCGTGGGCAGGGTGAGGGCGAGCGGTGCCCCGTTCCCGCCCATCACCAGGTCGGGGACCTCGAGGGTGTCGCCGAACACGGACACGCGGTCTTCACGGATGTTGATCCGTGCCTTGACCAGCACCACCGCGTCCTCGGCGATGTCCAGTGCGGCGATCCGGTACGTCTTGGGAAAGAACAGCACCTCGACGCTGCCGTTGAAATCCTCGATGGTGACGATCGCCCACGGCTCGCCGTTCTTGTTGACCCGCCGGTCGACGCCGGAGATGATCCCGCCGATCGTCACCGGGGTGCCGTGCGGCAGTTCGCCACCGTGGATGGTGGCGATGGAGGTGTCCGTCTTGGCCTCGAGTGCCGCCTCTAGCCCGTCGAGCGGGTGGCCTGACACGTACAGCCCGAGCATCTCGCGCTCCAGGGCGAGCTTCTGCTTGGTGTCCCATTCCTCGTCCGGGACGCGGACGGCGAACACGTCGCCGAAGCCGCTGTCTCCCGCGTCCTCGTCGCCTCCGCCGAAGAGGTCGAACTGCCCCACGGCCTCGGCCTTCTTGGTTGACATCACCGATTCGACCGCGTCCGCGTGGACGAGGAACAGCCCCTTGCGGGGATGGCCGAGGGAGTCGAACGCTCCGGCCTTGATGAATGACTCTGTGACCTTCTTGGTGCAGGCGGTCTGGTCGATCTTGGTCAGGTAGTCGGAGAAATCGGTGAACGCGCCCTTCTCCTCGCGGGCGTTGACCACCGACTCCACGACGTGGGCGCCGACATTGCGGACGGCCCCCAGTCCGAAGCGGATGTCCTCGCCGACGGAGGCGAAGTTGGTGAGCGATTCGTTGACCGACGGCGGCAGGACACGGATGCCCATCTGGCGACAGTTGGACAGGTACAGCGCGGCCTTGTCCTTGTCGTCTCCCACCGAGGTGAGCAGGGCGGCCATGTACTCGGCCGGGTAGTTGGCCTTGAGGTAGCCGGTCCAGAACGAGACCAGCCCGTAGCCGGCCGCGTGCGACTTGTTGAACGCATACGACGCGAACGGCTCGATGGTGCCCCACAGTGCATCCACCGCCTCCTTGGAGAAGCCCCGCTCGAACATGCCCCCGGAGAACTTCTCGTACTCGGCGGCCAGCACCTCGGCCTTCTTCTTGCCCATGGCCTTGCGGAAGCCGTCCGCCTCACCGGCCGTGTACCCGGCGAGTTCGCGGGAGATGGCCATGATCTGCTCCTGGTACACGATCAGGCCGTGGGTCTCGCCGAGGATCTCCTTGAGGGGCTCCTCGAGCTCGGGGTGGATGGGCACCAGTTCCTGCTTGCCGTTCTTGCGGTCCGCGTAGTTCCAGTGCGTCCCCATGCCCATCGGGCCGGGGCGGTATAGGGCGAGCGCGGCCACGATGTCGTTGAAGCCGGTGGGCTTCATCCGCTTGAGCAGCTCGCGCATGCCCCCGGAGTCGAGCTGGAACACGCCCAGGGTGTCACCGCGGGCGAGCAGCTCATAGGTGGGCCGGTCATCGGTGCTCAGCGTGTCGAGATCGATCTCCTCACCGCGGTTGAGCCTGATGTTCTCCAGGCAGTCACCGATCACGGTGAGGTTCCGCAGGCCCAGGAAGTCCATCTTGAGCAGGCCGATGTCCTCGCAGGAGGGGTAGTCCCACCCGGTGATGAGAGCCCCGTCCTGCGCGCGCTTCCACATGGGGATCACGTCGAGAAGCGGCTCGGAGGACATGATCACGGCACAGGCGTGGACGCCGGCCTGGCGGACCATGCCTTCGAAACCGCGGGCGGTCTCGTAGATCCGCTTGACGTCCGGGTCCGTCTCGATGAGTTGACGGACCTCGGCGGCCTCGCCGTACCGCTCGTGGGACGAGTCGGTGATACCGGACAGCGGGATGTCCTTGGCCATGATCGGCGGTGGCAACGCCTTGGTGATGCGGTCGGCGATCGCATACCCGGGCTGGCCGAAGTTGACGCGGGCGGCGTCCTTGATCGCGGCCTTGGTCTTGATCGTTCCGAAGGTGATGACCTGGGCGATCTTGTCCGCGCCCCACTTGTCGGAGGCGTAGCGGATCATCTCGCCGCGGCGGCGGTCATCGAAGTCGATATCGATATCCGGCGCGGACGGCCGCTCCGGGTTGAGGAATCTCTCGAACAGCAGACCGTGTTCGATGGGGTCGATATTGGTGATCTTCAGCGCGTACGCGACCAGCGCCCCGGCCGCTGAGCCTCGGCCGGGACCGACCTTGATCCCGATGGAGCGGGCGTGCTCGATCAGGTCACCGACCACGAGGAAGTAGCCGGGATACCCCTTGCCCTTGATGACCTCGAGCTCGTAATTCGCGCGGTCGATGTACTCCTGGGGGACGCCGTCCGGGAAGCGCCACCGCAGTCCCTCGTGGACCTCGCGGGCCAGCCAGGTGTCCTCCGTCTCCCCCTCGGGGACCGGGAACTTGGGCATCCGGTCCCTGGGGGTCCAGATGTCCTCGTAGGACTGCACGCGCTCGGCGACCCACAGCGTGTTGTCGCAACCATCGGGGACCTCCGGGTCCCACAGGGCGCGCATCTCTTCGGCGGACTTGAGGAAGTAGCCGTCCCCGTCGAACTTGAAGCGGTTCTCGTCGGCCAGCGTCTTACCGGTCTGCACGCAGAGCATGGCCTCGTGGGCGTGGGCCTGGTCGCGGGTGACGTAGTGGCAGTCGTTGGTGACCAGCGGCGGCATGCCCAGGTCCTTGCCGAGCTTGATCAGGTCCTCGCGGACCCGCCGCTCGATGTCGATCCCGTGGTCCATCAGCTCGAGGAAGAAATTGTCCCTGCCGAAGATGGACTGCCACTTCTCGGCGGCCTCGTAGGCCTCCTTGACGTGCCCGAGCCGCAGCCGCGTCTGGATCTCGCCCGACGGGCAGCCGGAGGTGGCGATGATCCCCTCGGAGTGCTCGGCCAGGATCTCCGCGTCCATGCGGGCCCACTTGCCGAGCTGGCCTTCGTACGAGGCGAGAGAGGACAGCAGGAACAGATTGCGCAGCCCGGTGGCGTTCTCGGCCACCATCGTCATGTGCGTGTAGGCGCCCGAGCCCGCGACATCGTCGCCCTTCTGGTGCGCCTCGCCCCACAGGACGCGCTTCTTGTTGAACCGCGACTCGGGGGCGACGTAGGCCTCGATACCGATGATCGGCTTGATGCCGGACGCGACGGCCTGCTTGTAGAAGTCCGACGACCCGTACATGTTGCCGTGGTCCGTCATCCCCACCGCGGGCATCCCGAGCCGGGACGCCTCCTTGAAGAGGGGATCGATCTGAGCCATCCCGTCGAGCATCGAGAACTCGGTGTGATTGTGCAGATGCACGAACTGGGATCCGCCCACGCAGCATTCCTCCTCGGACTTGTGGGCCCCAGTCTAGGTCGGATCCACGACAGCCTTCGACTTGACGACATGCGCCCTCCGTGGCGACCTGCCTGCCAGCGTGAACGCGATGACCGCGCCCCAGATGAGGGCGAATCCGAGCCACTGCACGGCGTCGAGTCGCTCCCCCACGACCACCAGTCCCCACGCCATCTGCAGGACCGGGACGATGTACTGGAGCATGCCGACGGTGGCGAGCGGGATCCGCTGCGCCGCCACCGCGAACAGCAGCAACGGCACCACCGTGACCAGGCCGGAGGAGATGAGCAGCACCGTGTGTCCGGCGCCGTGTCCGGTGAACGTGCCGGCCCCGGTCACGCCGAGCCACACCAACAGGATCAAGGCGAACGGTGCGATCACCGCCACCTCGCCGGTCATGCCGATCACCGGGTCCACTCGCAGCTTCTTCTTGAACACCCCGTACAGGCCGAAGCTCATCGCGAGGATCACCGACAGGGAGGGGAAGTGACCGTAGCCGATGGTGAGGACGCCGACCGCGACGACGGCGAGAGCCACCGCGAACCACTGTGGTCGGGTGAGCCGCTCCCGGAAGATGACGACCCCGAGCAGCACACTGACCAGGGGGTTGATCGTGTACCCGAGTGCGGCTTCGGTGACCCGCCCGGAGTTGACCGTGTACACGTAGAAGCCCCAGTTGGCGGAGACGAACACGGCGGCGCCGAAGATCCACCCCCACGAGGCACGATCCACGGCCAGGAGCTCGCGCCAGCGCCGCATCACCGTGAGCACGATCGCCATGACCACCAACGACCACACAATGCGGTTGCCGAGGATCTCCAGCGCGCCGGCCGGTTCGAGCAGGGGGAAGAACGCGGGGAAGAAGCCCCACAGTGTGTAGGCGGCGATCCCGGCGGTCACACCACCGGCGACCGACGTGTCGACGCCCCCCGTTGCGTCACCCGCGCCCTCGCTGCTGCCCCTCACCCTCGTCCACCGTTCACTCCGCAACCCTAGCCCCGCTGCTGTGGTCGGCCGCCCCCGCGATCCTCCCCCGGCAGACCGCCTGTCGGCCGCCCGGGGTTCTAGCGCGTGGGGATCGGCGCGGTGTCGGGCAGGGGCGAAGCCGTCGTCGAGAACTGCGGCTGGAGAGGGCGGACGGCGAACCGCCCCCACACCGCGTCCGCGGGCAGTGCCTCCACCGCCCGTACGTCCGGCAGCCGTGCCACCTCACGCAGCTGCTCCGGGGCGGCACGGACGATCAGCCCGATGATCGCCGGGTCGCCGGCGCGGATGCGGGTCGCGGTCAGCGCCCCGGCGGCCGCGGACCTGTCGGCGTTGTCGGTCTCGAATCCCTCGGCGGCCCGCTCCAGGCCACGACGCATGGCCGGCCCACGCGAGGACTCCCCCGCCACCGGCTCGGTCAGGACCACCTCGCTGACCGGCATGGCGACCCCGTCCACCGGCACCTGCACCATCAGCCCCGAGACCCGCGGCAGGTCCCGGGCCACGGCCTCGGCGTCCGCGACGGTCCACGCCCGAGCCGCGGAGACGAGCGCCCAGCGGTGCGCTGCGGAGGAGGCTGAGTGGGCGCCGTGGTCGTCGTGGTCGTCGTCGGCCCGGTCACCGCCGGCTCCCCCACCACCGGTCGACTCGACGCCCCCACCTGCGCCGTCGTCGCCGAGCGAGGCGGCGGCGCGATCGAGGTACTCGGCGACCGGCTCACCGTGATCGGGTCCCAGCGCATCGGACATCACGCCCGGGCTGCGCGGCAGTTCGGTGCGCAGCGCGGTGAGGAGCATCACCAACGCCAGCACGATCAGCACGCCCACGCCGGCGGCTCTGAGCGCCCGCACCGGCAGCGTCGATCGCGCGGAACCGCTCACGCCGATCGCAGGATGTCCAGCGCGTTCTGGAGATCGTCGGGGTAGGAACTGCTGAAGTCGACGCGCGCACCGGTGCCGGGATGCTCGAAACCGAGTCCCACCGCGTGGAGCCACTGCCGCTCCAGCCCGAGTCGCGAGGCCAGAACGGGATCCGCGCCGTAGGTCAGGTCGCCCGCGCACGGATGATGCAGCGCCGAGAAGTGGACCCGGATCTGGTGCGTGCGGCCGGTCTCCAGATCGACCTCCACGAGCGTGGCCGCCTGGTGCGCCTCGAGCGTGTCGTAGTGGGTGATCGAGTGCTTGCCGTCGGAGGTCACCGCGAAGCGCCAGTCCGACGACGTGTGCCGCCCGATCGGTGCGTCGATGGTGCCGGACAGCGGATCGGGGTGGCCCTGGACCAGCGCGTGGTAGGTCTTGTCGACCGTGCGGTCACGGAACGCACGCTTGAGGAGGGTGTAGGCGCGCTCGGATGCCGCGACCACCATCAGGCCGGACGTGCCCACGTCGAGTCGGTGGACGATGCCCTTGCGCTCCGGCGGGCCCGAGGTGGAGATGCGGTACCCGGCGGCGGCGAGGCCGCCGATCACGGTGGGGCCGGTCCAGCCGACCGAGGCGTGCGCCGCGACACCGACGGGCTTGTCGACGACGATGATGTCGTTGTCCGAGTACAGAACGGTCATGCCCTCGACCGGTTCGGCGACCACCGCGGGCTCTGCCCGGGGTTCGGGCATCTCGACCTCGATCCAGCTCGTGCCGGTGAGCTTGTCCGACTTGCCGACGGTGCGACCGTCCAACAGGACTTTGCCCTCGGCGGTGAGCTCGGCGACCGCGGTGCGCGAGATGCCCAGGAGTCGCGAGACGCCGGCGTCGACGCGCATGCCGTCCAGGCCGTCGGGCACGGGGAAGGTGCGGACCTCACCCATCGGCGGACTTCCCGTCACCGCTGCCGGACACCGCCGCGCGCTTCGTTTTTCCCGCCCGGCCCGAGACCGGGGTGCCGTCGTAGTCGATGTTGCGGAAGACCGCCACGGCGATCACGATCACCCCGGCCACCAGGCACGAGTCGGCCACGTTGAACACCGGCCACCAGCCCACCGACACGAAATCCACGACATGGCCGCGTAGCACTCCGGGATCGCGCAGCAGGCGGTCGATCAGGTTCCCGGCGGCGCCGCCGAGCACCAGGCCCAGACCCCACGCCCACCACCGGGAGTGGACCCGGCGCGAGAACCACGTCAGGCCGAGCACGACCACGATCGCCACGACGCCGAGCACCGCCGTCAGGTCCGTCCCCATCGAGAACGCAGCCCCCGGGTTCCGGATCAGAACCAGGCGGACCGTCTCGCCGATGAGCTCGACCGGACGTCCCGGATCGAGAGCGGTCACCGCGAGGATCTTGGTGATCTGGTCGGCGAGCACGACGACGCCGGCGATCACCAGCATGACCACCGGCCCGGCCTGGAAGTAGCCCGGCGCCGCGCTCGCCCGGGCCGCGGTGTCGGGCGTGGGCCCGGACGCATCCGGCTGCGCCTCGTTGGTGTCCGTCATGACGTCCAGTATCCCTGATGACGCCGCCGGGCCGGGGGACGCGGGTGGGAGACCCTCTAGGCTCGGGGCCGTGCAACCGCGATCGAACCGTGCCCCCGACCGCTCACGCCCCGCCCGTCGTGGCCGGCGACTACTGGCCACCGCCGTCGCGGCGTGCCTGGCCATCAGCGCCGCGGCCTGCGGGGATTCCGGGTCCGAGGAGCCCGCGACAGACCTCGCGATCCCGACCGACGAGCAGACCCTCGAACCCGAGGTGACCGTCGAACCCGGCCCCGCCCCCGAGATCGAACTCCTCGACGCCGGCAGCGGCGAACACCGCGTGCTCGCCTACGGCCCCTCCCGCGAGCCCGCGACGGTCGCGGTCACCCGATCGGCCACCGCCCGGACCGCGGTGCCCGGCTCCCAGCCGCGGGTCGACGAGACCCCGGACCAGACGCTCACCGTCGAGGGCCGGTCCGAGCCGGACGTCGACGGGGCGCAGCGCGCCACCGCGACCGTCCGGGAGTTCTCCTCGGTGGACGAGCTCCGGGCCGCCCAGTTCGCGACCGCGCCCGGCTTCACCGTCACGTGGACCCGCGGCGCCGACGGCACCGTGCGCGAACTTGGTCTGGCCGCGCCGGCGGACGCCACCGACGCCGCCCGGGCCGGGGTGGAGATCACCGCGAACGCCATCTCGGACGCCACCGTCGTCTTTCCCACCGAGGCGATCGGCCACGGCGCACGCTGGACGGCCACCAGGCAGGTCGACGACGCGGTGGCCCCCACCCGGGTCGTGACCTACGAACTGGTCGGGCTCGACGGGGACGTGGCCACGGTCCGCACGGAGACCACGGCGCCGGGCACCGCGGACACCCTCACCGCCCCCGCCCCCGACGGCGGACCCGGGGTCACGCTCGACGTGGAGACCTATGAGGTCACCGGGGTCGGCGAGCTGACCGTGGACCTGCGGGCGGCCCTGCCGGTGGACGGACGGACCGAGTCCTCGACACGGGCCGTGTACGTCGACCCCGAGACAGGGCAGCGCACGACCTACGACGAGGACTCGGTCCTTCAGTTCCGCAGCGTCGGCTGACGGACGGGCCCGGCCGGGACACCGTCACGTGTCCCGGCCGGGCCGGTTCGGTTCAGGGCCGGATCAGGCCATCGCGCAGGTGGGCGGGGCCTCGAGTCCGGCGTTGGTGATCAGCGCGCAGGCGAACGACTTCTGCAGCATCCAGTTGCCGCCCTGGTTGATGAACTGGGCCTCGACCGGGATGTCCGCCTCGCCGGGCTGGGTGATCACCGCGCTGGCGATGAGCGTGCCGGGGATGTCGCCCTCGGCGACACCGGTGATCGCCACGTTCGCGCCCTGGTCGGCCTTGAGCGCGGCGATCTGGTCGAAGATCTCGGGGGCCTCCGCCCCGCCCTCGACCAGGTTGACCTTCTCCTCGACCGGCACCGCCGGGTCGGAGGCCTGGTCGAGCAGCACCGTCAGCTCCTCGGCGGTGGGGATCGTCGACTGCTGCTGAACGCTCGTGGTGGGCTCCGCCGTCTGCCGGGTGTCGTCGTCCTCGCCCCCGCAGGCGGCCAGACCACCCAGGGCGAAAGCGGAGAGGGAGACTGCGGCGATGGTCCGTCGAAGACTCACGCGGGGTCCTTTCGTCGTATGTGCGGTACCGGGCGATCGCATGCGGGCCCGGCGCGGTCCGCAGACCGTGTCACCGGCCCAACGAACACGGATGCGCCATTGTTCCATCGACAGCGGCCCGGGTGGTTGACGCCGGGCCGTGCAGGCACCACTGTGGACCGGGTGACCAGCCCCGAGACCAGCACAGACACCCCCCACGTCGTGATCTGCACCACCGGAGGGACGATCACGGCCTCCACCGCCTCCGACGGGGTGGTCCGCGCAGGTGATTCCGCCCCCGCCACCGCCGCGCTGCTGGGCGAGTTGCAGGCGGTGCTCCCCGACGGGATCCGACTGAGCGTGCGGCCGGTACTGGACGCGGACTCGTCCACGTTCGGCCCCGCCGAGTGGGACGTCCTGGTCGACGCGGTGGCCGACGTCCTCACCGACCCCACGGTGAGCGGCGTGGTGCTCGCACACGGGACCGACACCCTCGAGGAGACGGCGATGGCGCTGGACCTCCATCACGACGATCCCCGCCCGGTGGCCCTCACCGGCGCCCAGCTCCCCGCCGACCACCCGGAGGCCGACGGCCCCGCCAATCTGCTCGACGCCGTCCTCCTGGCCGCCGATCCCGTCTCGCGGGACCTCGGCGTGCTCGTGGTGCTCGGCCGCGCGATCCTGCAGGCCCGTGGCGTCCGCAAATGGCACACGACCGACCCTGTCGCCTTCGCCCGCAACTCCCCCGACCACCCGGTGGAGGACCTGCCTGCGGAACTCGAACGTCCCGTGGTGGACGGGCGCGCCCGGTTCACCGACGCCCGGGTCGACGTGGTGGCCTGTCCGCCCGGTTCGGACGCGACCGCGCTTCGGGCCTGTGTCGACGCCGGGGCCCGCGGGATCGTGCTCGAGGGCTCGGGGTCGGGCAACCTGCCCCCGCTGGTGGCCGAGGCGGTCGAGCAGCTGGCACGGGAACGCCCCGACATCGTCGTGGTGGCCGGTACCCGCGTCCCCCGGGGCGAGGCCACCGCCACCTACGGCGGCCCGGGCGGCGGCGCCGAACTCGCCCACCGCGGCGTCCTGAGCTGCGGCCACCTCCGCTCCGGACAGGCCCGGGTCCTGCTCGCAGCCCTGCTCTCCCTCACCGCCGACGGCGACCCCGCCGGTGCGGCATCCGAGGTGCGGCGCCAGTGGTCGCGCTACCACCTCTACAGCTGACGAACCGAGCTCCACCCGGGATCACCAGCCGAGTGAATCCAACGGGTCGGCGGGCTCGAGATCGGGATCATCCTCGGAGAAGGTCCGCATCCGGCCCGGTCCGGTGGCGGCGGTCTCGAACCGCACCGACACCCGACCATGCCCCGATCCCTGCACCCAGCCGTGACCGAACTCCGGATGCCGCACGTCGGATCCCGTGCGGAAGCGCTCCTCGACGCCCTGACGCCACGCCCCGATCGCGGGGACGACCACCGCGCCCTCGTCGTCGTCCGGATCTTCCGTCGTCACCGTGGTGCCCACCCCGACGATGTCGGGCAGGTCCTCGTCTCCGAGACCGGAATCCCCACCCACACCGGCACGCGGATCCGGCACGAACTCCTGCTCGAAGAGCGCATCCTGGTGGAACTCCGTCAGTCCCGACACGCCCACGCCGAGCAGTCGGATCGCACCGAAGTCGACCGGGTCCGGCGCCAACGACCGCGCCACCGAGATGATCGTCTCCAGCGAGGTCGTGCCCGCCGGGAGCGTGTACGAGCGGGTGATCGAGGAGAAATCCGAGCGCTTGACCTTGACCGTGATCGTCCGCGCCGCCCGGCCGTCGGCGAGCAGTCTGCGATGCGCCCCCTCCGCGGCCCGCCGCACCGCCGCCGCCACCTGGCCCGCGGTGGTGAGGTCGGTGGCGAAGGTGCTCTCCGCGCTGATCTGCTTGGCCTCGGCCCGTTCCCGGACCGGTCGGTCGTCGTAGCCACGCGCGATCCGGGCGATGGCAGGGCCCACCGTCCTACCGAGTGCCTGGACCACGTCGTCGTCGTCCATCCCAGCCAGGTCACCGATCGTCGTGATCCCGAACTGCGCCAACCGCTCCCCCGCCACCGGCCCCACACCCCAGAGGCTCCGCACCGGCAGCGGCTCCAACACCTCGGCGTGATCACGGCGCGACACCACCGCCACCCCGTCCGGTTTCGCCAGGTCGGAGGCGATCTTGGCGTACTGCTTGCCGGCCCCCGCCCCCACCGACGCCGGCAACCCCGTGGTCTCGCGGATCGCCGCACGCAGGTCCTGCGCCCACGCCCGGGTCCGGTCCGAGTCGGCGCCCCGCAGCTCCGGCGGCTCCATGAACGCCTCGTCCACCGACACCTGCTCGACCACCGGGGCGTGCTCGGCGAACACCTCGAACACCCGACGACTCAGCGCCCGGTAGACCGGCATCCGCGGCGGCACGAACACCGCCGACGGGCCGACCAGGCGGCGAGCCTGGTGCGACGGCATCGCCGAGCGCGCACCGAACGCGCGCGCCTCGTACGAGCAGCCGGCCACCACGCCACGGCCGCCGACCCCGCCGACGAGCACCGGCCGACCCCGGAGGGTCGGCCGGGTCAACTGCTCACAGGACGCGAAGAACGCGTCCATGTCCACGTGCAGAACCCACCGATCCTGCCCGCCGCTCATGACGGACCCCGATCAGATCCGGGACAGCGTCATCCTGACGCCCTCAGCCAGTTCGACGGGGTCGCCGTCGGCCGCGTCGAGCGCGTCCACCACCGCGAAGTCGGTGGCCAAGACCTCGCCGGCGATCAGCTGTGCGTGTCGTTCGGCCCACTCACGACGCTCGGCGGGAACCTCCATGCGCACGCGGATGCGATCGACGATGTCGAAACCGGCGCTTCGACGGGCCTCCTGGATCTCACGCACCCGATCCTTGGCCCAGCCCTCCGCCTCGAGCTCCTCGGTGACGGTCAGATCCAACACCACGAGCCCGGCGCCACCGGGCAGGGCCGCGGTGGACTCCGGGTCCGCGGCCACGAGGCGGTGCTCGTACTCTCCTTCCTGCAGCTGGATGCCGCCGGCGGTCACCACGCCGTCCACCTCGGACCAGTCGCCGGACTTGGAGGCCTTGATGCAGGCCTGCACCTGCTTGCCCAGTCGCGGCCCGGCGGCGCGGGCGTTGACCGCCAGCTCCATCCGGCCGTGCGCGGCCACGTCGCTGGTCAGGATCACCTCGCGCACGTTGACCTCGTCGGCGATGATCCCCACGAACGGGCGCAGACGTTCGGCGTCCGGCATCGCCACCGTCAGCGAGTTGAGCGGCAGGCGCACACGCAGGTGCTTGGCCTTCCGGACCGAGGAGGCGGTCGAACACACCGCCCGTACGGCTTCCATGGCCTCCACCAGGGACTCGTCCGACGGGAGCTCGTCCGCGCTCGGCCAGTCCGTCAGGTGCACCGACTCCTCACCGGTCAGGCCCGTCCAGATCACCTCGGACATCAACGGCAGCAGCGGCGCCGCCAGCCGCATGGTGGTCTCGAGCACCGTGTACAGGGTGTCGAACGCGTCGCGGGCGTCCTGCCCCGAGGACTCCCCCGCCCAGAAGCGTGACCGCGAGCGACGCACGTACCAGTTGGTCAGGGCGTCGGCGAACGACCGCAGCTCGTCGCAGGCTCCGGCGATGTCGGTGATGTCCAGCGCCTCGGTCATGGCGTCGCGCGTCGACGCCAGCCGGGACAGGATGTACCGGTCCAACACATGCTGGGAATCGGTCCGCCAGGTCGCACGCTCGGAGGCGTACAGCTGGAAGAAGCTGTAGGAGTTCCACAGTGGGAGCATGGCCTGGCGCACCCCCTCGCGGATGCCCTGTTCGGTCACCACCAAGTTGCCGCCCCGCAGGATCGGCGAGCTCATCAGGAACCAGCGCATGGCGTCCGAGCCGTCACGCGCGAACACCTCGTTGACGTCCGGGTAGTTGCCCTTGGACTTGCTCATCTTGAGCCCGTCGTTGCCCAGGACGATGCCGTGGGCCGCGACGTGCGTGAAGGCCGGACGGTCGAACAGCGCCGTGGCCAGGACGTGCAGGGTGTAGAACCACCCGCGGGTCTGGCCGTTGTACTCGACGATGAAGTCGCCGGGGAAATGGCTCTCGAACCATTCCTTGTTCTCAAACGGGTAGTGGACCTGCGCGAACGGCATCGAACCGGACTCGAACCAGCAGTCGAACACGTCGGCCACGCGGCGCATCGTGGACCTGCCGGTCGGGTCGTCCGGGTTCGGCCGGGTCAGCTCGTCGATGTACGGGCGGTGCAGGTCGGTCGGCCGCACCCCGAAGTCCCGCTCGAGTTCGTCGAGCGAGCCGTAGACGTCCACGCGCGGGTAGGCCGGGTCGTCGGACTCCCACACCGGGATGGGTGCACCCCAGTAGCGGTTGCGGTTGATGTTCCAGTCGCGCGCGCCCTCCAGCCACTTGCCGAACTGCCCGTCGCGCACATGCTCGGGCATCCAGGTGATCTGTTCCCTGTTGAGCTCGACCATGCGATCCCGGATCGCGGTGACCTTGACGAACCACGCGGGCAGCGCCATGTAGATGAGCGGCTGGCCGGAGCGCCACGAATGCGGGTAGGAGTGCTCGATGGTCTCGTGCCGGATCAGTCGGCCCGCCGCGCGCAGGTCGCGGGAGATCGGCGCGTTGGCGTCGAAGACCAACTGGCCGGCGTACGGCGGCACCTCGGTGGTGAACTTGCCGTCGGCTCCCACCGGGATGACCAGCTCGATCCCGGCGGCGGAACAGACCTCCAGGTCCTCCTCACCGAAGGCCGGCGCCTGGTGGACGATCCCGGTGCCCGACTCGGTCGTGACATAGTCCGCCGACAGGATCACGTGCGCGTTGGGGTGACCGGCGAAGAAGTCGAACGGCGGCGTGTAGCTCAACCCCACCAGTTCGGTGCCCTTGAGGGTGGCCACGACCTCGGCGTCCTCGCCGAACTCGGCGGCGTACACGGCTCGGCGGGCCTCCGCCAGCACGAAACTCCGTCCCGCCAGGTCACCGGATCTCACCCGGACCACCGAGTAGTCGATCTCGGGGTGCACGGCGGCGGCGAGGTTGGACGGCAGGGTCCAGGGCGTGGTGGTCCAGACCAGCGCCTCGGCGCCGTACAGCGGGCTGTCCTGGGGCGCGGCCAGTGGCAGCCCCACGGTGACCGCCGGGTCCTGACGCATCTTGTAGGCGTCATCGAGACGGGTCTCCTGGTTGGACAGCGGCGTCTGCTCGTACCAGGAGTACGGGAGGACGCGAAAGCCCTTGTAGACCAGGCCCTTGTCGTAGAGCTGCTTGAAGGCCCACAGCACGGACTCGGTGAAGTCGATGTCGAGGGTCTTGTAGTCGTTGTCGAAGTCCACCCAGCGGGCCTGCCGGTGGACGTAGTTCTCCCACTCGTCGGTGTACTGCAGCACCGAACGCCTGCAGGCGGAGTTGAACTCGGCCAGTCCCATGTCGAGGATCTGCGATTTCTCGGTGATGCCCAGCTGCTTCTCCGCCTCCAGTTCGGCGGGCAGTCCGTGGCAGTCCCAGCCGAAGCGGCGGTCGACCTTGTAGCCGCGCATGGTGCGGTAGCGAGGGATGACGTCCTTGACGTAGCCGGTCAGCAGGTGGCCGTAGTGCGGCAGACCGTTGGCGAACGGTGGGCCGTCGTAGAAGACGTACTCGTCCGCGTCGGCGCGGTTCCGGATCGACTCACGGAAGGTGTCGCGCTCGTCCCAGCGGGCCAGGACGGTCTCCTCGAGCGCGGGGAACGACGGCGACTGCGCCGTGGATCCCCCGGTGAGATCGAGAATCGGGTACGCGCTCCCGGTGCCGGCGGTTCCGGGGTTCTGGGCATCCGGTGTCGCGGATTCGGTACTCATCTGGGCGGGACTCCTCGCGTACGGGGCCCTCACAAGTTCGCATCCGTGGGGGCCGTCAGACCTGCGCTCGGGGACGATCCGGGTGCGTCCTGCGCACCCGTCCGCGGTACCACCCCGTTTGACGACGACGACGCGACGCCCACTCGTGGATCAGGCTGTGACGGGCCCACCCGTTCGGTTCTACTGGGCGGGTCCGCCGCGGGCCCGCTGTTCTTCCGAGCGCTCCCCGGTGATGGCCGGATCCGTGCGCATCCGGCGCGCGGCCGGACGGTTCCCGATCCTACCCCTCTGTGGGGTGGTCCGCGTGTGCCCGGGTGGGGTCGTCAGCGGGTTCGTGGCCCTTCTCGCCCCCGGGACCTCCACGGCCGCGGATGAGATCGATCAGCAGCAGGAGCAGTCCCAGGGCCCCGACGGCGATACACGCCCACGCCCACCCGATGGAGCCGGTGGCGACTGCGGCCACGAGGAACGCGAAGCCGAGGATCGTCAGGCCGAGTGCGGCGACGAGCATCGGTGCCTCCTGGTGCTTGGCGTGGCGAGTGGGACCGGGACGCGGGCCGTCGCTGCGCGACGGCCCTGACCTCCCTCGAATATACGTCGACCCCCGCGCCCTCGACAGGGGCGGGGGTCGAGGCGTTCACATCACGGGATCAGTCGGTGGTGGTACCGCTGTCCTTCCTGGTGTCCTTGTCCGACGGGGAGCCGATCTCGCCGGGCGCGGACGGGGCGGCGGAACCGGTCTTACCCAGCTCGGAGAGCTGGTTCTCCAGGTAGCTGGTGAGCCGGCTGCGGTAGTCCTTCTCGAAGGTCCGCAGCTGGTCGATCCGCCCCTCCAGGACGCCCCGCTGCTGGTTGATCGTGGCCATGATCTCGGTGTGCTTCCGCTCGGCGTCGGCCTGCAGGGCGTCGGCTTTGGCCTGGGCTTCCTTGATCTGCTGCTCGGAGCGCGTCTGGGCGTCCTTGACGATCCCGTCCGACTTGTTCTTGGCCTCGCCGAGGAGCCGGTCGGCCTCCTTGCGTGCGTCGCCGACCATCTTCTCGGATTCGGCCTTGGCGTCGCCGACGAGGCGATCCGACTCGCCACGGGCTCTGGCCATGAGCCCGTCGGACTCCTTCTTGGCCTCGCCCGTGAGTCGGTCGGCCATTTCCTGGGCCATCGCCAGCACCCGGGCGGCGCGCAGGTGGGTCTCGGAGTTGGCCGCGCCGTCGTCCTCGGACTCGGCGAGCGACGGGGTGGCGGCCGCGGCCGGAGCCGCGGCCGGTGCCGGTGCCGGCGCCGGGGCGGCAGCAGCCGCAGGGGCTGCCGGAGTCGCAGCCTGGGCGGGGGCGGCGGCCGATTTGTCGCCCTTGTCGGCGGACTTGCGCGCCTTCTCCAGGTCCTTGCTCAGCTCGTCCACCCGCTGACGGAGATCCTCGTTCTCCCCCACGAGTTCCGCGAGCTCCTTCTCGACCAGGTCCAGGAACTGGTCGACCTCGTCCTCGTTGTAGCCGCGCTTGCCGATCGGCGGCTTGGAGAACGCGACGTTGTGCACATCGGCTGGAGTCAACGGCATGGGATACCCCTCGTGGTCGTCTCGGGTGCCGGTCCGGCGTTCTCGCACCGGACCCACGACATCATTACTACCTTAACGCGTGCCAATCTAGTCACAATCAGCCCGCACGTCACCATGACCTCGCGGCGCGGCTCACTGAATGCTGCTGTACACGCCTGAAATGATCAGTTCCAGGATGATGAGCGCGATGAACAGGACCAGCACGGAGAGGTCGAGCGACACCTGACCGAGCCGAACCGGCTTGATGACCTTGCGAAGCGCCTTGACCGGCGGATCGGTGACTGTGAACAGCAGCTCCAGGATCACCGCGACTACGCCCTTGGGGCTCCAGCCGCGTGAGAACGAGGCGATCATCTCCACGACGATCCGGGCCAGCAGAAGGAACCGGAAGATCATGACCGCGTAGAGAAGGATCATCAGGAAGGTAGTCACGGCGTCAACCCTACTGATCGATTTCGGGCGCCGAGCGGGGGCACCCTGTCACCTGGAGAAGTGCCGGAGCCGTCAGCGGCGGAACGCACCGTTGACCGCGTCGCGGACCTCGGCCTCGGTGAGATCCATCCCGGCGGGCTGCAGCAGGAATGTGCGCTCGCGGTCGGCGACCTTCTCCATACGACCGTCGAGCCCGAAGACCAGGCCGGCGGCGAAGTCGACCATGCGGCGCGCGTCGCCGGAGGCCATGGTCGACAGGTCCAGCACGACGGCGCGACCGGCGCGGAAGTGCTCACCGAGGCTCTTGCCGTCGCCGAAGCCCCGGGGGCGCTCCACCACGGTCTCGGGAACCGTGACGAGCCCGTCCTCCACGAACTCCTCCTCGGGGGCCAGCGCGACGGCGCCCCGGGTGGCGGGCACTCCGCGCATCGAGGCGCGGGCTCCCGCCTCTGCGGCGTGGTAGCGGCGGGGACGCGGGGCGGTGTCGTCGGCCACGGCGCGGCGCGGGGCCACTGCGCGGTCGTCGACGGGCCCGAGCTCGTCGAGGCGGGTACGGGGTGCGGGCTCGTCGGCGTACCGGTCCGCGGCGTAGCCGTAGTCGTCCCGGCGGTCACGACCGACCGGTCCGAGATCGTCCATCTCGTGGAGTGCGCGGGGGTCCCGCGGGTCGTGGTGGACCGGACGGTCGTAGTCGTCCAGGTACTCGTCCTCGTACGCCGCGACGGGCGCCATTCCGAAGTACTCCTTGAACCGGGCGATTGCGCTCATCTTCCGGGACCTTCCTGGTAACGGGGTCGTCGCGGGCTAGGCGTCATGGGAGACACCTCCCACGAGGTTGGATCTCAAACTACTGGGCGGGGGCCGAGGATCGCCGTTCCGACACGCACGCAGGTCGAACCCGCCGCGATCGCCGCCTCCAGATCACCGGACATGCCTGCGGAGAACTCGGTCGCACCGGGATGGGCGCGGCGGAGTCCGGAGGCGACCTCGGCGGCGTCGGCGAAGTGCGTGGCCGCCTCCCCCTCGAGTGGGGGCACCACCATCAGGCCGGCCAGGCGCAGGTGCTCAAGTCCGGCCACGTGGTCGGCCAGGGCGGGCAGGTCCTCGCGGGTGACCCCGCCGCGCGAGGTGTCGCCGTCGAGGCTCAGCTGCAGCAGGACGGGAAGGGGCCCCACCCCGTCGTTCTCGTCGGCCAGGCGGGCGCGGCCACGATCGAGTCCGCGGGCGACCTTCACCGAATGGACGGAGTGGACGCGGTCGGCCCACCCCGCCACGGCGACGGCCTTGTTGGACTGGATGTTGCCCACCATGTTCCACCGGACCGTGGTGGCGAGGTCGGCGTCCGCCGCGGCGAGGTCCGCGACCTTGGCGGCCGCCTCCTGGACGCGGTTCTCCCCCAGGTCGCGCACGCCCAGCCGCGCGAGTCGGATCACGTCGGCGACGGGGTGGAATTTGGTGACGACGACGAGGTCGACCTCTTCTGTCCGGCCCGCAGCCGCTCGCGCGGCGTCGAGGCGCTCACGGGTGGCGGCGAGGCGGTCGGCCAGTTCGTCTGTTCGCGGGTCGGTCACGGCTCACCTGCCGATATGCCGAGATCATGCTGCATGACCCGTAACCTATCGGACGATGCGGCAGACGGGGCACGGCGGGCTCGACGCGTCAGTCGCGCCAGATGACGGAGGCCTGCCGTCCGGTCCGGCCCTGGCGGCGGTAGGAGAACAGGGACTCGTCGGCGATCGTGCACCGCGGGTCGGAGTCGACCTGGCTGACGCCGAGTCCGGCGAGCTGCCGGGTGATGCCCTTCCGCAGATCCACGCCTGCGGTCCCGGCGATGGTGCGGGCCCGGCTGCCGGGCAGCGCGGCCTCGACCTCGGCGACCATCTGGTCGGGCAGCTCGTAGTGCTCACCCGCCGCGGCGGGTCCCAGCAGGACCGTGATCCGCTCGACACGCGCGCCGAGCGAGGTCATGGCCCCGATGAGCGCGGGCACGATCCCCCCGACGGCGCCGACCCGCCCGGCGTGGGCCGCGCCGATCACGCCCGCCTCGGAGTCGGCCGCGAGCACGGGCACACAGTCGGCGGTGAGGACGGCCAGGGCCAGTCCGGGCTTGTCGGTCACCAGTCCGTCGGTGGCCGGGACCGGTCCACCCGTCGCGCGGGTCACGCGGGCGATTCGGGTGCCGTGGACCTGGTCCATCCACACCACATCGGAGGCCGGCAGCCCGAGGCGGCGTGCGAGACGCGCCCGGTTCGCCGCCACCGCCGCCGGGGCGTCACCGACGTGATCGCCGAGGTTGAACGAGTCGAAATCACCGGTGGACACGCCACCGCGACGGTCGGTGACCACGCGGCGGACGCGTCCGGTGCCGTGGGAGGCCACAGCCGGCTCAGTGCCGCATGAACGGCGGGACGTCGATGTCGTCGTCATCGTCTCGACGACGCAACGACGGTGCCGGTGCGGCGGACGCTCCCGTCGAGGCGGAGGACACCGGATAGTCCGTCTCCTCGCGACGACCCGCCCCGAGGGGGGTCGAACCGAGCTCCGAGGCGCCGCCGGTGTCGCCGGAGGCACCGGGCACCGCGTCGTCGTCCTCGAGATGGTGACGGCCGCGGCGCGGCTGGGCCCCGCCGGCGGTGACCGGTCGCGACCCGCCCTCGAACCCGGCGGCGATGACGGTCACCCGGACCTCGTCGCCGAGCGAGTCGTCCACGACGGTGCCGAAGATGATGTTGGCGTCCGGGTGCGCCTCCTCCTGCACGAGCGAGGCGGCCTCGTTGATCTCGAACAGGCCGAGGTCGCTGCCGCCGGCGATCGACATGAGCACGCCCTTGGCGCCCTCCATCGTGGTCTCCAGCAGTGGAGAGTTGATGGCGGCCTCGGCGGCCTTGAAGGCGCGACCCTCCCCCCGAGAGGAGCCGATGCCCATGAGCGCGCTGCCGGCTCCGGACATGACGCCCTTGACGTCGGCGAAGTCCACGTTGATCACGCCGGGCGTGGTGATGAGGTCGGTGATGCCCTGGACACCGTTGAGCAGGACCTCGTCGGCCGTCTTGAAGGCCTCCATCATCGACACGCCGGCGTCACCCAACTGGAGCAGACGGTCGTTGGGGATCACGATGAGCGTGTCGCAGGCCTCGCGCAGCAGATCGATACCGGCGTCCGCCTGGCCGCCGCGACGCTTGCCCTCGAACGAGAACGGGCGGGTGACCACACCGACGGTCAGTGCCCCGAGCTTCCGGGCGATCGCCGCCACGACGGGCGCACCGCCGGTGCCGGTGCCGCCCCCCTCACCGGCGGTGACGAACACCATGTCGGCCCCCTTGAGGACCTCCTCGATCTCGTCCTTGTGATCCTCTGCGGCCTTTCGGCCGACCTCCGGGTCCGCGCCCGCGCCGAGGCCGCGGGTGAGCTCGCGGCCCACGTCGAGTTTGACGTCCGCGTCCGACATCAGCAGAGCCTGCGCGTCGGTGTTCACCGCGATGAACTCGACGCCCTTGAGCCCCTCGTCGATCATCCGGTTGACCGCGTTGACGCCACCGCCGCCGATTCCGACGACCTTGATGACTGCGAGGTAGTTGTGCGGTGAGCTCATCGAGGCCCGGCCTTCCTTCTGGGGTGTCGTGCTCGGATGCGTGCGTTATCGACGAAAGTTCCGTGAACCTGAAGTCTCACCCTCTAGTTGAGGGTTAAACTTGCTGGTCAGAGGCCGTTTTCGCCGTCGGGTCACACGGTAGGGGTACCGACCCCGTGCGTCCACGAAGCGCGCGGGCGTGTCGTGACCACCGGTCGCCGGAAGCCCTAGCGCGAGGTGGGCAGTGCCGGATTCGAGACGTTCCAGGTCTGTCCCGGTTGCTCGAGCACCATCTGCAGCACGACCGCCTTCTCGTGATCGCGTCCCGCCGACCCCCACTCCACGACCCGGCCGTCCCCGAGAGTCAGGACGATCGAGGCCGGGGTCTCGACGTGCACCTCGGTGATCTCCTGCCCCGCGGTGCCGCGCACCTCCCGGAACACCGTGGCCAGGTCCCGCACGATCGCCGGGAGGTCGGCGCCCGCGTCCTCGCCCACGACCAGCAGCGGCGTGCCCTCGGGGGCCTCCCCCTGCCCGAAGTCGATCCCCTGGGCGTCCACGAGGTGCTGGACACCGTCGACGTCGACCACGACCAGGGCCGTGCGCTCGACCAGCTCGATCCGCAGCGCCGAGGGGTAGTCCCGCTTGACCGTCACCTGGTCGACCCTGGGGATACCCGCCACCCTGCGGGCCACCGCGTGGGTGTCGACCTGCAGCAGCGGCGTGCCCGGGCTCACGGCGGCACGCTCGACCACGGTCTCCGACGGGATGGTCCGCGGTCCGCTGACCTCGACGTCGCGCACGGCGAACACCGGCAGGAAGTACAGGGCGATGTACCCGATCAGCAGTACGACCAGACAGATCCCGAGACCGATGTAGACGCGGTTGGTCCGGCGGCGGCGCCGTCGCAGGCGGGCCCGCACGGCCGGATCCGAATGTCGGACCCGCTCATCGGAGACGCGCACGGTCGCCGCGTCCCGGCGCCGGACGGGATCGTCGGTCGGCGGCTGATCGGACGTGCCACCCACCGGGCCCGGATCGGTCCCGGTCTGGTCGGCGGGATCGTCGGTCACCGGCCTGCACTCCTCGCGGGTCCGCCTCCCGGACCGGAACCGAGCGCCGGGTCGGCGACGATCCGCGGCCCCAGCGTGGTGATGTCGCCGGCACCGAGTGTGAAGACCACGTCCCCCGGGGCCAGCACCCCGGTGAGGACGGCCACCGCGTCATCGAGGTCGGCGGCACGCTGCACGGGTGAGGTGACGTGCCGGGTGATCAGGCCGGCGTCGACGCCGGGCTCGGGTTGCTCGCGGGCTCCGTAGACCTCGAGCACGATCACCTGGTCGGCCAGTGACAGGGCCCGGCCGAACTCCTCGGCGAAGATCCGGGTCCGCGAGTACAGGTGCGGCTGGAACACGGCGACGAGCCTGCCGCCGTCCGCGTCGACGATCTCCCGTGCGGCGCCCAACACGGCGGCGACCTCGGTGGGGTGGTGAGCGTAGTCGTCGAACACCCGCACGCTGCCACCGTCGACGGGGACCTCCCCCTTGGGCTCGAAGCGGCGGCCCACTCCCCCGAACCCGGACAGTCCCGACAGGAAGCCCTCCGCGTCGAAGCCCTCGGCGCCTGCGACCTCCCGCGCGGCGAGCAGCGCCGACAGTGCGTTGAGCGCCATGTGCTCGCCCGGGGTGCCGACGTGCAGCACGCCGTGGTCGCGACCGTCGAGGGTCAGGCGTGCGCGGGTGCCGGAGGAGTCCACGGTGATCGCGGCGAGCTCACCGGCGACGGGCAGGTCCGTGACCGGCCCGGACGAGGTGCGGTAGCCGAGCACGCGCACCCCGGCGGCGGCCGCGCGCCGGGCGCGTTCGGCGGCCCCCTCGTCGTCCAGGCACGCCACGAGCGCGCCGGTGGCGGGGATGCGGGCCAGGAACGTGTCGAACACCTCGAAGTAGGCCTCGGCCGTTCCGAAGTGGTCCAGATGGTCGGGCTCGGCGTTGGTGAGGATCACCACGTCCGGCTCGTAGTGCACCAGCGACCCGTCCGACTCGTCCGCCTCCGCCACGAACACCGGGTCCGAACCGCCCCGGGCGTTGGTGCCGAACTGCAGGACCGTGCCTCCCACCGCGAAGGACGGGTCAGAGCCCGCCGCGACCATCCCCGCGATGAGCATCGAGGTGGTCGAGGTCTTGCCGTGTGTACCGCACACCATGATCGAGCGACCGGCGCGGGCGAGATGCCCGAGCACCCGGGAACGGGTGACGACCGGGATCCCGGCCGCGCGGGCCGCCACGAGCTCGGGGTTGTCGGCCGGGATGGCCGCTTTGGAGACCACGACGATCTCCGGCGGCGCGCCCGAGGCGGTGAGCGCATCGGCGTGGTGACCGACCCGGACCCTCGCGCCGCGGTCCTCGAGCGACCGCAGCTCGTCGGAGTCACGGGCGTCGCTGCCGGAGACCGCCACGCCGAGGTCGAGCAGGATCCGCGCGACGGCGGACATTCCCGAACCGCCGATCCCGATCATGTGCACACGGCTCAGCACGGCGGGGACGGCGGCGGGGGTGGTGGGGCTGTCGTCGGTCACCGGGGAGCCTTTCCGGCGGCGTCGAGCGCGGCGCGGGCCACGACCTCCGCCGCGTCACGGGAGCCGCCGCTGACGGCGGCCGCGGACATCGAGTCGAGCCGATCGCGATCGAGGGCGAGCGGGAGCACGCGGGAGCGCAGGTATTCGGGCGACAGGTCGGCGTCGTCAACCATCAGGGCCGCGCCGCCGGCGACCAGGTCGCGTGCGTTGAGCGCCTGCTCTCCGTTTCCGTGCGGCAACGGGACGAACACCGCGGGCAGTCCGACAGCGGAGACCTCGGCCACGGTGATCGCGCCGGACCGGCACAGGATCAGGTCCGCGGCCGCATACGCCAGATCCATCCGGTCCAGGTACGGGACCGTGACATAGGGGACGCCCTCACCGGAGACCGTGGGCGCGTCGTCGACGTTCCTCGGCCCCACCGCGTGGAGCACCCCGACACCGGCCAGGGAGAACTCCTCCGCGACGGCGGACATGGCCGAGTTGAGCGAGCGGGCCCCCTGGGAGCCGCCCACGACGAGCACGGTGGGGGCGTCCGGGTCGAGTCCGAACACCCGCCGTGCCTCGGCGCGCAGGGCCGCGCGGTCGAGGGCCGCCACCGCCCGCTTGACGGGATTGCCCACCACGCGGGCGTCCAGCCCCGACCCGGTCACGGCGGCGAGCGTCGCGACGGCATACCTGGCGCCGAGCTTGTTGGCGATCCCGGCACGCGCGTTGGCCTCGTGCACCACGATCGGCACCCGTCGGCCGCGACCGGCCAGGGGGCCGGCGGCGAGGTAGACGGGGACGCAGGCGTAGCCGCCGAAGCCCACCACGACGTCGGCCCCGGTCCGGAGGAGCATCGCGCGGGCGCCCCGAACGGCGCGGATCAGCCGGCCGGGCAGCCGGAACAGGTCGCCGTTGACGCGGCGCGGCAGCGGGACCGGGTCCACGAGTTCGAGGGGGACCCCCCGGCGCGGGACGATCTCCGTTTCGAGACCGCGCGGGGTCCCTACTGCGGTGACGCGGGCGGAGGGGTCGAGGGCGGTGACGGCCTCCCCCACCGCCAGGGCGGGCTCGATGTGGCCGGCGGTGCCGCCGCCGACCACCAGGACGGAGGGCCCGGTGGAGATGGTGTCGCTCATCGCTGCCTGCCGCGGTGGATCGGACTGGGCCTTGAGGTCCCCGGCGCCTGCCGGGACCCGGGGTCCGCCGCCGAACGTCGTGGCTGGCGACGCTCGGCCTCGCGACCGCGTACGGGTCGGGCGGTGCGACCGGTCATGGCGGTGGCGCCGCGACGCCGGTCGCGGGCCGCCTCGCCCGGGATCGGCATGGTCTCGTACGCGGGCGGCTGCGGGCCGCCGCGGGGCGGCCGGGGCACGGGGGCCGGCTGCGCGGTGCGTCGGGCGGCGGCGCGGTCACGGGGTGCCGGACCGGTCGGCTGCCGACGGGTGACCGGGTCGCCGTAGCGTCGGGCGCCCTCGCTGGAGCGTCCGGGCGCCGCCGAGGCCGGCACCGGGCGCTCGGGGGTGTAGGGCTGCGGGTCCGGCAGGGAGAACCGGGTCCGACGACGACGCTGCGGTGAGCTGAGAATCGCGGAGATCGCCTCGGGCTCGTGCCGTGCGCAGTTGGCCAGCAGTCCCAGGGAGGTGAGGGTGACCACCGCCGAGGTGCCACCGTTCGAGATGAGTGGGAGCTGCAGACCGGTGACGGGCAGCAGGCCCACCACATAGCCGATGTTGATGAACGCCTGCAGCACGATCGTGGCCGAGATGGTGCCGGCGAGCAGCCTCCGGAACGGGTCGACCGACCGGACGGCGATCCGCATACCCACCCAGCCCAGGGTGAGGTACAGGGAGACCACGACGGCGGCGCCGAACCACCCGAGCTCCTCGCCGATGATCGCGAAGATGAAGTCGTTGGTGGCCTCGGGCAGGTAGAACCACTTGGCGCTGGACTGGCCCAGCCCCACGCCGAACAGCCCGCCGTCGGCGAGGGAGAGCATGCCCTGATACGACTGGTAGGCCGACCCCTGCGGGTTGGAGAAGTCGCCCTGCACGGTGTCTATGTAGGTGCGGATCCGCTCGAAGCGGTAGGCGAAGGTCGCGGCCAGGACCCCGAACACGACGACGCCGAACGCGATCACCCACAGGAAATGGCGCGTCGGGTAGCCGGCGAACCACAGCACGCACAGGAACGCGAGCGTCACCGCCGTGGCCATACCCAGGTCGGGCGCCACCACGATGAGGCCGGCCACCACCAGGTAGCCCACCACGGCGGGGAAGAGCAGATCGAGCCAGTAGCCGGTCCGGATCCGCCTGGCGACCACCGCGGAGGCCCAGACGATGAACGCGAGCTTCGCGATCTCGGCGGGCTGGATGGAGAAGACCCCGAGATTGATCCAGCTCCGCGAACCGTTGACCGGGGCCGAGAACAGCACCACGACCAGCAGCCCGACCGACAGGACGAGGGCCGGCATCGCGATCTTCCTGACCAGCTCGATCCGTATCCGCAGCGCCAGCACGAACCCGATCACACCGAGACCGACGAACATGGCCTGGCGCAGGAAGATGTCGAACGGGGTGCCGCCGCCCGAGAAGGCGAGGACGTTCGAGCTGGACAGGACCATGCCGAGGCCGATGACGGTGAGCAGCGCGGTGACCACCATGACGACGTGATACGAGGTCAGCGGGGCACGGCTGATCGCCACCAGCGGGGCGGCGATCCGACCGAGCAGATCCGGCCGTGTGTCCACGTCGGTCGCCGGGTCGGCGTCGTCTCCCACGTCACCCGCGGGGCGCCTTCCACGGCGAGCTGGGTCCTGCAGTGCCATGCCCTACCTCCCGGCCACTCGGCCCACGGCGAGGACGAAGCTTCGCCCTCGGTGCCCGTAGTCGGTGAACATATCCATCGACGCGGCCGCGGGGGCGAGCAACACGGTGTCGCCACCGGTGGCCATCCGCGCGGCCTCGGCGACCGCGCGGTCCATCGTCTGCTGCGGCTCGTTTGGACCCGCAACGACGCCATCGTCTCCCGAGGCCAGCTCGACGACCGGTACGTCGGGCGCGTGTCGGCGCAATGCCTCCGCGATCTGCGCGCGATCACGGCCGATCAGGACGACTCCGGCCAGCACCCCGGCGACCTCGGAGACCAACGGGTCCACGTCGGCGCCCTTGAGCAGCCCCCCGGCGATCCACACCATGCGCCCGCCGGCGAGCAGGGAGGTCCGGGCCGCATGGGGGTTGGTGGCCTTGGAGTCGTCCACGTAGGACACGCCGTCGACAGTGTCCACCGGCTCGGCGCGATGCGACCCCACGGTGAACGAGCTCAGGGCCTCGGCGACGTGCTCGGGCCGCGCCCCCACCGTCAGCGCCATCGCCGAGGCCGCCAGCGCGTCGAGGACGCCCGCGGGCCCCGCCGGGCGGACGTCCGCGGCCGGGAGCAGGGGCGTCATGTCGTTGTCGTCGTCGCTCCCACCGGCGACGGCGGGGGTGCCCGCGGCGGTGGCGTCAGCCTCGTCCACGCCCCCCGGCGAGCCGAGTCGCGCGGTGAGGACACCGTCCACCACCCCGAGCTCACCCGGCGCCGGCGCGCCGAGACGCACCCCGATGCGCGTGGCGGCGGGGGACTCGGCGAGCAGCCGCGCGGCGACCTCGTCGTCGGCACCGGCCACCGCCACGTCGCCGGTGAGCACCTGCGCCTTCGCGGCGGCGTACGCCTCCATCGACCCGTGCCAGTCCAGGTGGTCCTCGGCCACGTTGAGCACCAACCCGACATCAGGGCGGCAACTCGGCGCCCAGTGGAGCTGGAAACTCGACAGCTCCGCGGCGAGCACCTCGACGCGCGGCTCCGCCAACAGCACGTCCGTCACCGGCACCCCGATGTTCCCGCACGCGCGGGCGGTCATCCCGGCTCGAAGGCATATCGCCTCGAGCATCGCGGTGGTGGTGGTCTTGCCGTTGGTCCCGGTCACCGCGAGCCACGTCCGGCGCGGCCCGAACAGCTCCGCGGCGTCGGCGCGCCACGCCAGCTCAACGTCGCCCCAGATCGGCAGGCCGGCCCCCGCGGCGGCGACCAGCAACGGCGAGTCGGGACGCCATCCCGGACTGGTCACGACCAGTGTGACGGCGCCGCTGTCCGCCCCGGCCCCGGACCGCTCGGCCGCGAGGATTTCGGCGGCGCGGTCGAGGTCGACCCCCGCACACCGCACGCCCGCGGGCAGCGCCTCACGTAGGCGTGCGATCGCCTCCGGCCGCGAATCCGCGACGACCGGCTCCGCGCCGAGGGCGTCGAGGATCCGCACCGCACCAGGACCGGACACACCGGCGCCCAACACCAGAACCCGCGCGCCGGACAGCGCACGCACATCGATCTCGGTCATCTCCCTCGTCACCCCACCGTCAGCCGACCGCACGTCCCTCACGCCGACGCCGCGAGCCAGTCACCGTAGAACAGCGCGATCCCCAAACCACAGGAGATCGCCACCAGGAGCCAGAACCGGATGGTGACGGTGGTCTCGGCCCAGCCCCCGTTCTCGAAATGATGGTGGATGGGGGTCATCCGGAACGGCCTGCGACTCGTCGTGCGGAACGCCACTACCTGGATGAGCACCGAGACGAACTCGATGACGAAGACCGCACCAACGACGACCATCAGCAGCTCGGTGCGCGAGACGACCGAGACGCCGGCGACGATACCGCCGAGGAACATCGACCCGGTGTCGCCCATGAAGATCTTGGCCGGCGCGGCGTTCCACCACAAAAAGCCCAGGCAGGCGCCGAGCGCCGCCGAACACACCACGGCGATGTCGAGCGGATCACGCACCTGGTAGCAGCCCGACAGGTCCACCCCCTCGGCCGTGGAGAAGCACGAATAGCGGAACTGCCAGAAACTGAACACCACGTACGTGCCCATGACCATCGCCATCGAGCCCGTGGCGAGCCCGTCCAGGCCGTCGGTGAAGTTGACCGCGTTGGACCAGCCGTAGACCAGGATCACGATGAAGACGAGGAAGACGACGAACGGGAACGTCACCGCCACGAAGTCCCGCACGTAGCTGAGCGACCGGCTGGCCGGGCTCAGGCCCTCGGCATTGCGGAACTGCAGCACCAGGACGCCGAACGCGAGAGCGGCCACCACCTGACCCACCGTCTTGGACAGGATGCCCAGGCCCTTGTTCTGGCGCTTGAACACCTTGAGTCCGTCGTCGATCATCCCCACCACCGCGAGCGCGGTGGCCAGCCCCAGGATGAGCAGACCGGACGCGGTGAACCCGCCCCCGCCCACGGTCAGCTGACCGACGAGGCCGGCGACAATGTAGGCGAGCCACACCGCGGCCAGAATCGCCAGCCCGCCCATGTTGGGTGTCCCCCGCTTGCTCATGTGGGACTGCGGTCCCTCGAGCCGGATCTCCTGACCGTAGCCGTGGCGACGGAAGTAGATGATGAGCACCGGGGTGAGGAAGATGCTCACGACGAACGCCACGATGCCGGCGATCATGATCTGGGTCACTGCTGGTTCTCCTCACCACGCGCCGCGAGCAGGTGCTCCGCGACGCTCCACAATCCGACGGCCGCCGAGGCCTTGACCAGGACTATGTCGCCCGGCTCCACGCGCTCGTCCAGGATCGCGAGCGCCTCGGCGACCTGCCCCACGTGCTCCGCCTCCGAGCCCCACGACCCCTCCTGCACCGCGCCCTGGAACAGGGCCCGCTGCGGACGTCCGTGACCCACCACGACCAGCTGCGACACATCCAGTCGGACGAGGTAGCGGCCTACGAGATCGTGTTCGATCACCGAGTCGTCCCCGAGTTCGGCCATCTCGCCCAGGACCGCCCACGTCCGACGCTGACCGCCGCCCGCCCGGGCCATCACGGCCAGCGACTTCAGCGCCGCCCGCATCGAATCGGGGTTGGCGTTGTAGGAGTCGTTGATCACCGTGACCCCGTCCGCGGTGACACGGACATCCATCCGACGCGCGGACGCCGCCTCCGCCGCCCCGAGCGCGACCGCGATCTGTTCCACGTCCATTCCGCAGGCCAGACCCACCGCCGCGGCGGCAAGGGCGTTGCCCACCTGGTGCTCGCCGTGCACCCGCAGGGCCACCTCGGCCTCCCCTTCCGGGGTGACCAGGCGGAAGGACGGCCGGACCTCGTCATCGAGGGAGATCTTCTCCGCCCGAACGTCCGCCGTGCCTCCGAGCCCGACACGGACCACCTCGGCCGAGGTGCGTCCGGCCATCGCCGCGACCCGGTCGTCGTCGTCGTTCAACACGGCGACCCCGCCGTCGGCGGCCGACGGCAGCGCCTCGACGAGCTCGCCCTTCGTCGCCGCGATCACGTCGCGGGAACCGAACTCGCCCAGATGCGCCGTGCCGACGTTCAGCACCACGCCGATGCGCGGCGGGGCGACGGCCGCCAGCTCGGTGATGTTGCCGGGGGCACGGGCGCTGAGCTCCAACACCAGGAAATCCGTGGACTCGTCGGCGCGGAGCGCGGTCCACGGATGGCCGATCTCGTTGTTGAACGATCCGGGGGGCGCCACGACCGTGCCGGCCGCCGACAACACGGCACCGATCAGATCCTTGGTGCTGGTCTTACCCGACGAGCCGGTCACCCCGACCACCGTCAGACCGTGCTCGTCGACAAGCTTGTCGACACCGGCCCGGGCCAGAGTTCCGAGCGCGGCGAGGACGGCCGCCCCCGACCCGTCGGTGTCAGCGGCCAGCGCCATCGCGTTGGTCTCCCGACGGTCGACCGGCGGCACCACGATCTGCGCACCGGTCGCACCGTCGACCTCGCGGGCCACCAGTGCCGCCGCCGCGCCCGCGTCCAGGGCTGCGGTGACGAAATCATGACCGTCGACCCGCTCCCCCGGCAGGGCGAGGAAGAGACCTCCGGGCTGCACGCGCCGGGAGTCGAACTCGACGGAGCCGGTGACGGCCGTCGACGGGTCACCTCCGACCAGTCGACCGCCGACTATCCCGGCGATCTCACCGAGGGTGAGGGCGATCATGACGAGCTGTCCTCCGTCTCGCCCTGCCGGGCGGTGCTTCCAAGACGTCTGATGAGTTCTTCCGCTGCGCGTGACCGGTCGTCGAAGGGGTGCACGACCCCGTGGATCTCCTGGCCGGTCTCGTGGCCCTTGCCGGCGATCACCACGACGTCGCCGGTGCGCGCCCAGTCGATCGCGGCGCCGATCGCGGCGCCACGATCCCCGATCTCGAGCACCTGCGTGCGGTCCCCCGCGGCCGACTCCGCCCCCGCCCGGACCGCGGCCCGGATCGAGGACGGGTCCTCGGTACGAGGGTTGTCGTCGGTGACCACGACCAGATCGGCGACCTCGGCCGCCGCCGCGCCCATGTGCGCCCGCTTGCCCGGGTCCCGGTCACCACCGGCGCCGAGGACCACCGCGATCCGACCGATGGCCTGCGCGCGGACCGATCGGAGGACCGCCGCCACCGCACCTGGCTTGTGTGCGTAGTCCACCAGAACCCGGAAATCCTGGCCCCGGACCACCGCCTCGAGCCGTCCGGGGACACGGACGTGGGGCAACCCTGCGGCCCCGGCGTGGACGTCGACACCGAGGGCGTCGACGATCGCGAGCGCAACGAGCGCATTGGCCACGTTGAACCGGCCCAGGATCGGCAACTCGACCTCGGCGGTGAACCCCTCGGGGCCGTGGACGGTGAAGCGCTGGGTGTCGCGCTCGGTGGTGACCGACTCCCCCGCCGTCCAGTCGGCTGTCGCGCCGGGCTCCGCCGACACCGTCGCCGCATCCGGCCGCATCTCGTGCAGCCGCCGGCCCCACTCGTCGTCCACCACGACGACCGCCCGTTCCGCGGGGCGAACGGAGGAACCCGGGTCGGCCTCGGCGTCGAACAGCCGGCACTTTGCGCGGAAGTAGTCCTCCATGTCCGGATGGAAGTCGAGGTGATCCTGCGAGAGGTTGAGGAACGCCCCCACCGCGAACCGGGTCCCGTCGACCCGACCGAGCCGGAGAGCATGGCTGGAGATCTCGGCCGCGACCGCCCGGGCGTTCTCCTGACGCATCCGGGCGAGAAGGGCCTGGAACTCCGGCGCCTCGGGAGTCGTCAGTCGACTCGGCAGCGGCCGTCCGGCGATCCGACTGCCCGTGGTGCCGATCAGCCCCGCGATCGCGCCGCACCCTTCCAGGGCCGCCTCGACGAGGTAGGAGGTGGTGGTCTTTCCGGAGGTGCCGGTGATCCCCACGACATCGAGGTGTGCGGAGGGGTCGCCGGTGACGAGTGCGGACGCGGTGCCCAACACCGAGCGGGGGTCCGGATGGACGAGGACGGGAACCCTGTCGGCGACCGCGGCCATGAGCCCGATGCCCTCCGGGTCCGTGAGGACCGCGGACGCTCCCGCCTCGATGGCGGTGGCCCCGAACGAGGCCCCGTGTACCCGCGCGCCGGGCAGCGCTGCGAAGAGGATTCCGGGGCTCGAGTCCTGTGCACGGACGGTGGCACCGGCCAGGTCGACGTCGGCGCCCGCCCTGTCACCGAGGACCGCGGCCTGCACCGCGTCGGCCACCTGTGCGGCTGTGATCATCGCCTGTTCTCGCCCTGCCTCTCCTTGCTCGCAACCTCCCCTGAACCCGCTACACGCTACCCTGCCGGGCGTCGGTCACTGCGCCTGCAGGACCAGTTCGCGCGCAGGGGCGGACGGCGGGATGTTGTCCCTGTTGATCAGCCACGACGCGATGTCGTGGAACACCGGTGCCGCAGAGGCTCCGAGGACCCCCTGCTGCGGCGCGTCGAGCATGACCGCGATCACGTACTCGGGGTCGTCGGCCGGCAGGATTCCGGCGAACGTGATCCAGTAGCGCGAGTTGGAGTAGCACGCGCAGGCCGGGTCGATCTGCTGGGCCGTACCGGTCTTGCCACTGATCTGGTATCCCGCGATCGCGGCCTGCGGACCGGTCCCGACCTGCGCGCCGGGCCCGGACTGGACGACGGAGCGGAACATGTCCCTGACGGTGCGGGCGGTCTCCTCGCTCACGACTCGTTCGCCCTCGGGCCGTTCGGTTTCCACTCGCGTGCCGTCTGGTCCGATCTGCTCGGCGACGATTCGCGGCGGGACCCGCACCCCGTCGTTGGCGATGGTCTGATAGATCCCCGCCATCTGCAGGGTGGTCATGGACAGGCCCTGCCCGATCGGCAGGTTGGCGAACGTGCCGCCCTGCCAGTTCTGCAGATCGGGGACGAGTCCCTCCGACTCGCCGGCGAGGGCGATCCCTGTCCGCTGGCCGAGCCCGAACTTCTCCAGGTACTCGGAGAACGACTGCTTCCCCACCCGCTGTGCGAGCATCAGCGTGCCGACGTTCGACGACTTTCCGAAGATGCCGGTGGTCGTATACGGGGTCGGTCCGTGCTCCCAGGCGTCGGAGACCGTGACGCCCTCCATGCTGATGCTGCCGTCGACGGTGTGGACTTCCTCGGGGTCCGTGAGCCCGGCTTCGATCGCCGCAGCTGCGGTGATGATCTTCTGCACCGACCCGGGCTCGAACGGCGAGGTGATCGCCGGGTTCCCGAGATCGGCACCGCGCTCGAGCTCGGCACCGACCCCCACGGCCGGGTTGAAGGTGTTGTCGTTGGCCATCGCCCGGACCTCACCGGTCCGGGCGTCCAGCACGACAGCCGAGGCGGTCTCCGCACCCGAGGAGTCCTTGGCGGCCTGGATGGTCTTCTGGACGTGCCACTGCAGGTCGGCGTCGAGCGTGAGCCGGACGGTGTCCCCGTCACGCGGTTCGGTGACGTTGCGGAGCGTTCCCGGGATGACGGTGTTGTCCTGTGCACGGTCGAAGGTCTGACGCCCGTCCTCACCGTCGAGGACGTCGTTGAAGTACGCCTCGATGCCCTGGAGACCGATGAGCTTGCCCTCGTCACTCTTGGTCGAGGCACCGACGACGTTCGCGGCGAGTGCACCCCCGGGGTACTCGCGGATGTCGACACGCTCGGCGCCGATCATCGGGTACTTCTTCGTGATGGCATTGGCCTGGGTCACGTCGACGTTGCGGACGAGGTAGGTGAACTCGCCGCCGGAGGAGAGCTTCGCCTCGATCTCCTCGCCGTCGACGGAGTCGCCGAGGACGTTCACGAACTCGTCTGCGATCTCCTCGACCAACTCGTCCCAGGTCGGCTTGGAGCTGTCGAGTTCGCGTCGTGCCTCGGCGTTGGCCTTCTCGACGGCCGGCTGGATGGACAGGTCGCGGGCCTCGCGGGTGAACGCGATCGGATCACCGCTGACGTCGACGATCGAGCCCCGTGTCGCGGGCAGCACCTCGTGTACCTGGCGTTGACTCTCCGCGCGTGCCGCCAGTTCGGTGCCGCCGACCGTCTGCACCCACAGCAGCTTGGCCAGCGCGATCACCATGATGATGGCGAACATCGTCCGCATGAACGTGAATCGACGATCTGTGGAGGCGGTGGTGCGGATCCGGCCGGACCGGTTCGGGTGCCGTCCGACTGCCGGCTGCGCACCGCGCGGGGACGCCGAGGGTGCCCGTCGGCCCGGTCCCGGGGCGCGTCGATCGGTCATCGAGTGGCCTTTCACGGTCTGGCGATCAGAAGGGCTGTCCCGGCACGGGGGCCAGGGTGGCGCTCTCGCCGTCTGGTGACGCGGGGGCGGGAGCGACGGGTTCGGTCGGGGGCTCGGACTGGGCGGCGGGGGCCGGTGACTCGGGCTCGGGGGCGGGGGCCGACGGCTCCAGCGGTGTCGGCGGGCCCG
>DWWG01000159.1 GCA_019119875.1 Candidatus Dietzia intestinigallinarum
ATGGCTCTGCACGAGCTCACCTCGGCGCGCGAGGTCGTGTGGAGCCTGCCGTCGGACGATCCGGACGAGGTCGACCACCCGGAGGTGGAGGTCCTCATGTCCGGATCGAAACCGCGCGCGTTCCGGATCTACGTCGGCGAGCCCCTGCCGGACGGGTCGGTGTCCCTGCGGTAGGGGTTGCCCGCCCAGCCGGGGCCGCCGCCGGGCGTCCACGCACCCGCCGCCTGCCCGGCCGGGCCGCCGCCCGCGGCCGGTGACGGGCCGGCAGCGGGCGGCGGCGGACCGGCAGCGGCAGCGTCGTCGTCCCCTCCCCGGTAGCGCACCGCCACGGCCAACATGACCGCGCCCACCACGATGAACGACAACACCCGGAACAACCCGGGCAGCGTCGCGAGGTCGAGGAACAGCAGCTTGGCCAGCGCGAGCCCGCCCAGCACGAAGCCGAGCGTGCGGGCGTCGGCGATGCGGGGGCTGGCGGTGAGCACCAGCCAGGCCGCGCAGCAGATCCACAGCACGGTCACCACGAGGTGCGCGGCGAGGAAGCCGCCCCGCGCGTTGTCGGCCAGCTCGCCGATCACCACGCCTGCCGCCACCACCATCACCGACAGCGCCGCGAGGGCCACCACCACGCCCGCCATCACCAGGCGACTCGCTCCACCGACGCGTCGACGGGTGGCCCACCGGGTCACGGCCACGGCCAGTACCGCGACGGCGAAGGAGGCCACCACGTCGATGTAGGAGAAGTCGCGCAGTGCGAGCCGTTCGCTCAGCGCGAGTTGGGGCTGGTTGACGGCCAGGTACGTCAGCAGGGCGAGGCCGGCGATGATCCCGGCGGCCCACTCGAGCCAGCGTCGTGGCCACTGCCCGGCGGCCAGCGCGTAGGCGATGCCGGTGAGGGTCAACGCGAGTCCGGTGGCAGCGGGGCCGTCGAGTTCGGCCCAGGCGCCGACGAGGAGCACGCTGCCGACACTGCCCGTCACGGCCGCGAGGAGGAGTCCGGAGCCGCGTCGGGTCTCGGTGTGCTCGGCGTCGAGGGTGCGGCCGAGCAGGACGGTCGTGATCAGGTAGGCGGCCGCGAGCAACAGCCCCACCGGCCAGCCCGGCTGCAGGAGGTCGAGGGTCGGCAGGACGAGGAGGGGGGCGGCGCCGGGGACGACGACGAGGGCCGCGTACTCGGCCGCCGGTTCCCTGCGGAAGGTGTCGTACCAGGCCACCCCTGCTGCCACAGCGGCAAAGGCGAGCGCCGCCACGATGAGCGCGATCTGGTCGCCGCGCCCCGTCGTCTCGGATGAGGCGAGGTAACCGGTGAGCATGAACGCCGGCGGGACGGACCACACGAGGCGGACCACCACGCCGAGTTCGGCGGCCAGCACCGCGGCGGCGATTCCGACGATCACATAGAAGATCGGCAGCTCGATACCACTGGAGATCAGGGGTGCCAGTGCCATGGTTCCCGCGGTCACCAGGCAGGCCAGCACGGCCGACGACCAGCGTTGGGCGAGCGCCATCCCGACCAGTGCGAGCCCGCCGACGAACATGTACGCGGCCGGCACCGGAACCCACTGGTAGAGGACGGTGCTGGCGATCACGTCGAGCATGCCCGCGGCCAGACCGGTTCCGACCAGCGCCACCGCGCCGGGGTTGACGGGCCTGTCCGCCGTGGCCTCGTTCCGCGCCGCGGTGGCCCCGTGTTCCGCCGCGGTGGCTTCATGTCGTGCCTGGAGTCGAAGGCCCAGCACCACGAGGATCACGGCCAGCACGGCGGCGCCGACCACCCGGGCGATCGGCGGGAAGAGTCCGGCCTGAATGGCCACCACCAGCAGGAACGCAATGCCCGCGAGCATGACGGCGCCACCGATCGCAGCGATGATCGTGGCGGCGTTGACCCGCGAAGGCCGTGACCGCCGCTCCTGCGGTGACGGGAGGCTTGGATCCTGACGGCCCGGCTGCCACGGCCCCTGCCCCGGCTGCGCCCACCGCCGATCCTGATCACCCGGCCGCCACGGCCCGCCCGCGCGCGTTGCAGCCGGTTTCGGCCCCGCCGCCGGAGCCGGGCCCGGTGCCTGCGTCGGTTCCTGAGCTGACGCCGGCCCCTGAGCGTGCGCGGCCCCCGGCGTCGTCGGGGCCCCCGGCGTCGGCCGTTGGCCCGGCACCCGATCGGCAGGGCTCCTGAGCGCGGACAGCCCGGCGCGGACCTCCGCGACCTCCGCGGTTATCCGCGCGAGCCGGGCGTCGAGATCCGCCAGCATGCGCTGAAGGTGGTCAGGATGTTCGGGGTTCACCCCTGGATCTTCTCCCGAGTCGCGCCCGGCGTCTACGGCCTGATGCTTCAGATCGTGGAGAGAGCGCAGCCCTCCCACCAGACCACCCGCCACCTGCCGGACCGTGGCGTGTCCATACTGTGAGCTACTTGGCGGCAACTCATCGACCACTTCGCGATGGCCCACCCCCTTGGCTGACCGCCACACCGTCGTCAGTCAGAGTCCCGGCCCCCAGACCCCACCACTCCAGGGGACTTACCCGCCGCCGACCGGGATCGCAGCACCAGGGTCACGCCGATCGCACTGATGGCCATCCCGACCACGGACGGGAGCGTGATCGGGACGCCGAACATGAGCCACACCCACAGCATGGTCGTGGGCGGGGTGAGGTACAGCAACACGCTCGCCACGGTGGCACCGCGGGTGCGGGTGACGAAGACGTACAGGGCGTAACCGCCGAGCGTGGACAGCAACACCAGCCACATCACGGCCAGCCAGAAGTCCGTATTGGTCGGCACGGTCGCCTGCCCCACCGCCAGCGAGATCGTGACCAGGGCGATCGCCGTGACCACCATCTGCATGGTGAAGGACTGCAGCAGCGACTCGGTGGGGCGGAGTCGCTGGGTGAGGACGGTCCCCGTGGTGAGGCTGAGCATTCCGGCCGCCGGGAGCAGGTAGGCCCACCACGCCGCGGCCCCGGTTCCCAGGTCACCGGAGACCACCACCACGACACCGGTCAGACCGAGGACCACTCCGACCCACATGACCGGAGTGATGCGCTCGCCGAGGATCTTCCCCGCGACCGTCGCCACCAGCAGGGGCTGAAGGGAGGCGATGAGAGCCGTGATCCCGCCGCCGACCCCCTGGTTGACCCCCTCGAAAATCAGGAACAGGTAGCCGACCTGACTGAACAGTCCGATGACCGCCTGGCGCCCCCACGCCCGCCGGTTCGTGAGGTCGACCCGCAGCACCAGGCAGACCGTCAGGAGCAGCGCGACGAGAATCGAGAACCGCCAGCCCAACAGCTGGAGCGGCGTGCCGCCCGCGCGGACCCCGAGCTCGGCGCCCACGAAACCGGAACTCCACAAGATGACCAGCGCCACCGACGCCAGATGGCCGACGTTCCGGTGGAAGGCATCTGGGGCGCGGGCGGGCATCTGCCGAGGCTACGGCGTGGCCGACCTCGTCGTCGTCGTACCACTCGCCCCACCCCCGCACCCGTGCCGGGCGGGGACTCAGCCAGCTGCGAACCGAGGCGGAGCCGCCGGGTGCGGGTGGCGGCCCAGGTAGGCGTGACCGACGGAAAGCACGATGATCGCCAGCACAGCTCCGACGACGGTGTAGCCGGCGCGGTCGATGATCGCCCACTCCAGATCGCGGATCGTCCCGGAGGTCTGCAGCACCACGGCCAGGGTGAGGAACATGACGAACGCCCAGTACGGGAGCTTGAGGTTGGCCCAGGCCGCGACCAGCGTGAGGACCAGCGCGAGCCCGGCGAGCACTGCCGGCTGTCCGTGGAGCAGGTACACCACGATCCCGGCCGCCGTCGCGCCCACGAGGGTGCCGATCACCCTCTCCGTCACACGCTTCACCGCGTCCGCGTAATAGGGCTGGACCACGACGTACATGGTCAGCACGATCCACCACGAGTTGGGCGGCAGCCAGGTCAGCGCCACGAACGAGGCGACCCCCACGAGCCCGCCCATCGACGCCGCGAAATACCAGGAGGTCCGCTCGGGGATCGCGGCCGGCGCGGACACGTGAACCTTGCTGATCACGAACGGGCCCAGCACCGCCGTCCACAGCCCGCCCGCCAGCAGGACGACCATGGTCGCCAGGATCGAACCGAGGGTCGAGGCTGATTCCACGCGCTCCGACGGCAGCGACACGTGCATGGTCCCGATCAGCGCGAGAGCGGCCAGGGGCGCGGCGAACGACATCATCACGTGCCAGCCCCGCCTGGCGGACAGCCCCGTGGCCGCGCCCAGCACCAGCATGTACAGGGCCCCGACGATCGGCGGCAGATCCTTGAGCAGGAGCGAGATGCCGACGATCACCGGTGTCAGACCGGCCGCGGCAAAGGCGACGCGCCGGCTGACGAAGAGCCCCATGAGAACCGGGAGCATGCCGAGGTACCAGAGCGAGCCGTCGGCCTTGTACGGCGAGACGTCCAGCGCGATGATCGGCGCCACCACGAGCAGCGCGACGACCACCGTGACGACGGTGCTCGACGACGACCCTCCCGAGTCAGCCCGGGTCGTCTCCTCCGATGGTGTGTTCACAGGATTAAAGATCCCACACTTCACGGGGCAGCGCCGTGACTACCAGGGGATCTCAGGGCGCGGCGCCGGAGTCCGCGTCCGAGCCCGAATCGAGATCCTGTGCGTTTCTGTGCCGCGCTCCGTTACACGAGGCCCCTGACCTGCGGTGCCCTGCAGTCGGTGTTCAGGGCACCGCAGGTCAGCAGGCTGCGCGAGCAGACTGTGCTGGCAGACTGTGCACCGTGAGCGGCGGACGAGGCGAGAGTGGATCGATTCGATCCGTCTCAGGGGCAACCCCTGGGTGCACATCACAACCGGGCACTGCGTCCGGAGCCGCACGGCACGCTCCGCGTGCGCATCGGCACCGCCGAGACGAGTTCAGGGTCGCCTCGTCCGCCGCTCACCCACCCCACGTCCCCGGCTTCGCGACCTGATATCCGAGCACGGATGTCCGAGACGCACCCTCCCACTCAGCTGTCGGCCGCCGAGGCGCACGACGCCGCGGCCTGGTTCTCCCGCAGCTACACCGGCTGGACCTGGCCTGAACTACTGCGGGCGCTCGAGTCGGTCCTGCCGCCGGACATCGCTCGTGACGCCCTCCCCGGACTGCTCGCATCGCACCGGCGAGAACCCCGGCATCCGGCAGAAGCGCTGCTCCGCGCACTGCGCCCGTGGATCATCCGCACACCGAAGCCGCCCACGACGGTGACGGACGTGCCTCCGGCGCGGGACACGATCGCCGAGGGACTGCCCACCCTGTACTCGGTCCGCGAGGTGGCCGAGTGGCTGGACCTCACCATCGGTGAACTCGACTGGTTCGCCGACCACGGAGGCTGGCTGCGCACGGCTGCGCCTCGGCTCCGGCACTACCGTGTGTGGACGCGCGAGAAACGGGACGGGGTCCGGGTGATCGAGGCACCCAAGCCGCGGCTGAGGGAGGCGCAGCGGCAGATCCTTCGCCAGTTGGTCGCGCGGATTCCCGCTCATCGGGCCGCCACGGGATTCATCCCGGGCTCGTCCACCGCCGACTTCGTCCGGCCCCACTCGGGAAAGCCGACGGTGCTTCGCACCGACCTGCGCCATGCCTTCGAGAGCATCACCGCGAGTCGGGTCGCCGACGTGTTCCGTCGAGTCGGGTACCCGCCCGCGATCTCCCGACTCCTGGCCGATCTGTGCACCACCGCGACGCCCCCGGACCGACTCCGAGGTGTCCCCTCCGCGCACGCCGCCCGCCTCCGCGTGCGACACCTCCCACAGGGCGCGCCCACGTCCCCGCACCTGTCGAATCTGGTGATGCGTTCCCTCGACCGACGAATTCAGGGGTACGCGCGGGCGAACGATCTGACATATACCCGCTACGGCGACGACCTGGCACTGTCGGGCGAGGCGATGAATGCCGACAGGGCGCTCTGGGTGGCGCTCAAGGTGATCGCCTCCGAGGGGTTCACCGTCCACGCAGGCAAGGTGCGGGTGATGCGCCGGCACCAGCGGCAGACGCTCGCCGGCCTCGTGGTCAACGACCGCCCGCGGGTCAGCCGCGCCGACTACGACAATCTGCGTGCACTGCTGCACAACGCCCGGCGGCACGGCGCCGCGTCGCAGAACCACACGAATCACCCGGACTTCCGGGCCCACGTGCTGGGACTCATCGCCTGGATCGGCGCGAGTGACGATGTTCGTCGCGAGCGGTTGCTGCGCATGGCCGACGAGGTCGACTGGACACGCTGACGGGCGCCTCGCGGACAGATGCTGCGAGGTGTGAACCCGGGATGCTTCGAATCCGCGGGAGGTGCCCCGGGTCCCCGACTCAAGGGAACTGCGCCAGCCCCGGATAATGTGTGGGATTTACATACTGTGCGACGCACAGTATCGTGCCGCCCATGGGCATTGAGGGCGATGAGGTTCTGAACAGCCACCTGCAGGAGATCCGGCGGGGATCAGTGGTGCTGGCCAGCCTGCTGGCATGCCGGACACCCCGTTACGGCTACGGACTCCTCACGACACTGGCCGACGCAGGCCTGCTCACAGAGGCCAACACCCTCTACCCGCTGCTTCGGCGACTGGAAGGACAGGGACTGCTCACCTCCGCCTGGAGGACCGGCGAATCGCGACCACGCAAGTACTACGAGACCACCCCACTCGGCATCGAGACCGCCGAGCGTCTCCACACCGAATGGCTGGCGCTGGGCGCGGGCTACACCGAACTACGGAAGGCGGAACACTGATGTTGACCCTCACCGATCGCTATATCTCGGAGGTGATCCGCCACCTCCCGGCGGGCCAACGCGACGACATCTCGTCCGAGATCGCCGGCACCATCGAGGACATGGTGGCCGCCGAACTCCGAGTCTCCGGCGAGCACAACGCCCACACCGACCATGACGACGCGGAACGGACTGTCCTCAGCCGGCTGGGAGACCCTGCGGAACTGGCGCGTCGATACTCGGGAGCGCGTCACTACCTCGTGGGGCCTGACGTCTACCCGGTCTGGGCGCGGGTCCTGCGGTGGCTCATGCCGGTCGTCGGCGTGATCACGGCCGTGTCCGCCGGCATCACTTACGTGTCCACCACTCCCGATGCCGCGATCGGCGGACTCATCGGCGAGGCGGTGTCGTCCGTGGCGACAGCACTGATGTGGGTATTCACCATCTGGACGCTCGTCGTGATGCTCCTGGAGCGTGTGACCCCGGAAGGCGACCGCAACCCACTCGCCATGAACCCGACGTGGGACCTCGACGCACTGCGCCGCACCCCTGCGTGGACCGAGACACGAGTCGACGCGATCGTCTCGCTGGCGCTGCTCGCACTCCTGGCAGCTCTGCCGTTCACACCGTCGACGTTCCTGTACATCGGGCACCTGAACGACGGCGAGGCGCTGATCGACCCCGGCATCCCCACGATATGGCTGGCCGGATACCTCGTGCTGCTCGGTCTACTGGCCTGCCTACAGGTGTGGCGGCTGGCAAGGCCGGGCCCGACCGCCCGTCGACTGGTGGCGGAAATCGGCATCGACGTGGCATTCGGCGCCTTCCTCACCGCACTCGTACTGAGTCGCGATTCCATCCTCCACCCGGACATCTCGGCTGCCGTGCCGGAGGACCTGCCGACCACCGCGATCCGGTGGAGCCTGGTCGTCGGGATCTGGATCATCGTGGCCTGGGACCAGGTCGAGACGGTGCGAACCCACCGGCGAGACACGTCCTCGGTACGCTGATCCCACCCACTCAGAGGCAGCGGAGCGGAGATGGCAAACGCCCCCGCCTGTTCACGGCGGGGGCGTTTGTCACTGTGCGCCCGAAGGGACTCGAACCCCTAACCTCTTGATCCGTAGTCAAGTGCTCTATCCATTGAGCTACGGGCGCATCACATATTCTTCTGTCGTGCCAGATGGCCGGTCACCCGGCTCTCCGACATGGCGGAGGCGAGAGGATTTGAACCTCCGGTCCCCTTGTAGGAGGACAACTCATTAGCAGTGAGTCCCATTCGGCCGCTCTGGCACGCCTCCTGGAGGCTCTGCTGAGCCAACGAGGAATAACAGTACACACTGCCCGCGCCGGTTCGCAAAACGGCCGGTCACCTGCTCGTCACCGGATGGTTCTAGGGTGTAGCCATGTCCCCCGACGTGCGCCACGACCTCGACGCCATCCCCGCCTACGTTCCCGGCGCGACCGTACCGGGCGCCGTGAAACTCGCCTCGAACGAGACGACGACGGGGCCGCTGCCGAGCGTCGCGGCCGCGATCGCCGAGGCGGCGGCCGGCGCCAATCGCTATCCGGACATCACCGCGCGCGCACTCGTGGAACGGCTCGCGGACTTCCTCGGCGTGGCCCCGGAGAACGTCACGGCCGGCTGCGGCTCGGTGGCACTGTGCCAGCAGTTGGTGCAGGCGGTGTGCTCACCCGGCGACGAGGTCCTCTTCGGCTGGCGCTCGTTCGAGGCGTACCCGATCATCACCCGCATCGCGCACGCCGTACCGGTCCGGGTGCCCAACCGCCGGGACGGCTCGCTGGACCTCGACGCGATTGTCGACGCCGTCACCGACCGGACCCGGCTCATCTTCGTGTGCACCCCCAACAACCCCACCGGCCCGGCGATCAGCCGCACCGACCTCGCGGCGTTCCTCGACCGGATCCCCGAGCGCGTCACCGTGGCGCTGGACGAGGCCTACTACGAGTACATGCGTTCCGAGGACCCCGTGGACGGGGTGGCGGAGGCCATGGCCCGCCCCAACGTGGTGGCGCTGCGGACGTTCTCCAAGGCCTACGGGCTCGCAGGGCTGCGGGCCGGCTACCTGGTGGGGCCGGCGCAGCTGGTCACCTCGGTCGCCAAGATGGTCGTCCCGTTCTCCGTGAGCTCGCTCGCCCAGGCCGCCGGGATCGCCTGCCTCGAGGCCGGCGACGAGCTCCGGGCCCGCACCGATGCGGTGGTGGCCGAGCGCACCCGCGTCCGTAAGACCCTGCTGGAGGCGGGCTACACGGTGCCGGACAGTCAGGCGAACTTCGTCTGGCTCCCGCTGGGCGAGCGCTCCGAAGCGTTCGACGCGCACTGCCGGGACCGCCTGGTCATCACCCGCTGCTTCGCCGGTGACGGGGTCCGGGTGTCGATAGGCGATCCCGACGAGAACGACAGGTTCGTCGCCGCAGCGAAGGAATTCGTAACCGGAATGTGACTGTTCCGGCGGGGTACCGTGACCTGACAACGGCACGATTGGCGAAGTTCGGGAAGCAGGCCGCCTGCCTGCTTCCGGGTTCCGTCGCGTCCGCCCGCGACCGGCGGGAAGGAGTCGGTATGCAGCAGCTGAGTTCGTGGCGTGAGCCGAACTCCGCAGCTGTCCATACGTCCGTATCGGGACTGCCACGCCGCCAGGGACACGGACTCGGCGTCGTTGTCGTCGTCATCCTCGCCGTCACGGCACTCGCCTTGGGCCTGGTCCACCCTCCCACCTCCGCCGCGCAGACCGGCGAGACCGGCAAACCGTGGAGCCCGTCGGTCGAGGCGCAGACGGTCCGCATCCTCGGAATCGGCGAGTTCTCCGGCGCGCTGTCCCGCCCGGTCGGCTTCCAGGGCGAGCTGCGCGACGGATCCGGAAACGTCCGCCCGGCCGGCGGCGGCTCCCACCTCGCGGCCACGGTCGACCAGCTGCGCGCCCAGGCCGGCGACGCCATCCTCCTCGCGACCGGGGACTCGATCGGCGGAACCACCCCCGAGGCCGCGCTACTGGGAGACCGCCCGACCATCGAGTTCTTCAACCGCCTCGGCGTGGACGGCGCCGGAATCGGGCGACGAGAACTGGACAAGGGTGCCGATCACATAAGTTCGCTGGTCAAGCCCGGCTGCCGCACCGACGAGGAATGCCGGGTCGACCCTCCACTGCCCCCGTTCCGCGGGGCGGCGTTCCCGTTCCTGGCCTCCAACGTCATCCCCTCCCACGACTCCGCCCCCACGTTCCCCTTCGCCATCCAACGGGTGGGCGACGTGCGTGTGGGGGTCGTGGCCGTGACCATGCCCTCGGAACTGGCCCCCGAGACCACCACCCGGCTGGCCGACCCCCTGCGCGCGCTCGACAAGACAGTGGAGTCACTGCAGTTCCTGGGGGTCGAGGCGATCGTCGGCCTGGTGCAGTCGGAGACGGTGCACGACAATCTCGACCCCGGCGCCTGCCCGGAGGAGCTCACCGAGGTCGACCTGGTCAGGAACATCAACCCGGCGGTCGACGCACTCATCGTGGGCGCCTCCGGCGGGCCGGCCACCTGCCGCCTCTTCGACGCGGACAACGACGAGCGCGTCGTCGTCGCCCCCGCCTCCCACGGCCGCTCGGTGACCGTCGTGGACCTCGCCGTGGACCCCGACACCGGACACGTGATCAGGCCCCAGACCTCGGTGTTCAACCAGACCGTCAACCTGGACATCGAGCCGCACGCCCCCACCGAGGAGCTCGTCCGCCAGGCCCGCGCGGCCGCCGCACCGCACGCCCGTGAGGTGATCGGCGAGGCCACCGAGACCATCCCCCTCGCGATGGACGAAAACGGCGAGTCGCCACTGTCCGACCTGATCGCCGACGGCCAGCTCCACGCCACCCGTGGCCGCGGCGCGCAGCTGGCGATCTCCAACCCCGACTCGCTGCTGGCCGACATGCCGCGTGGCCCCCTCGACTACTCGACGCTGCACACCGTCCAGCCGTACGGCGACCGCCTCTACCTGGTCACGGTCACCGGCGAGGAGCTGCAGGCCGCCTTCGACCTGCTCGCCGACGACATCGGCCGGCACGGTCCCGCCGTGTCCTCCAACGTCAGCTACACCGTCGACCTGAACCGGCCCGCAGGTGACCGGGTCACCGAGATCCTCGTCGACGGAACCGAGGTCGAGCCCGACGCCGAGTACACCGTGGTGGTCAACGAGTTCCTGTCCTCCCCCGAGTGGAACGGCTCGCCGTTCGCCGAGCGCGGGGCCCGCCGCGAGTCCGGACACACCGACATCTCGGCGTTGATCCGGTACGTCACCGACGAGGGGCCGCTCATCGCCCCGGACCCCGGAAGGGTGCGTGTCATCCGCTGACCGGACCGGCGGCCCGCCAAAACCTCACTTCCCTTGTCGCACACCCCCATACCCGGTGCCGAGTTCGGTCACACACGGATCGAATGTAAAGTGGGCTTCATTCTTCTCGCGGCTCCGCCGTTCGGAGATGCCGCCTGCGCCCGCGCGGTGCGCAGCGACCCGTTCGAACTCTCGTGACTCTGAAGAGGTAATGACCGTGCCCCTGGGATGTGGTGTCAGCCGTCGGCCCCTGTCGACGACGGCCGCACTGACGCTGGCCTCCACGGTCGCGTTCCTGGCGTCCTGCTCGACCACCGCGACGCAGCCGCCCGTCGAGTCGATGTTCGAGGGCCCCGCCCGGCTGGACGAGGTGACGGTCCAACGCTTCGAGTACCCGACGCGCAGCGGCGAGGCCGACCCGGAGCAGAACTGGGCCGACCTCTACATGCCGTCCGGCGAGCACGAGATGGACACCCTGCCGCTGGCGGTGATCATCCACGGCGGGGCGTGGCAGAGCGAGATCGGCGCGGATTCGTTCGCCCCGCTCGCCCGTGAGCTCGCGGCCCGCGGCATGGCGGTCTACAACATCGAGTACCGGCGCCTGGGCTCCGGCGGCGGATGGCCCACCACGTTCCGCGACGTGGCCGACGCACTCGACAACGTGGTCGAGGTGAACGCGAGGTTCCCGCAGATCACCACCGACGACGAGGTGGTGGTGGGGCACAGCGCCGGCGCCCAGCTCGCCGTGTGGGGCGGGACCCGGCACCTGTTGGACGACGACGAGGTGGGCGCCCACCCCAGGTTCCGTCCCACGCGGGTCGTCTCGATCGCAGGGCCGCTGGACGCGGTCTACTCGGCGGAGCACGGTGACGACCGGATCATCGCGGCGATCGGCGGGACACCGAAGCAGGTCCCGGGCCGTTACACGATGGTGGATCCGATCCAGAACATCGACCCGGCCACCCCGGTGGTGGCGCTCCACGGGACCGAGGACAACGTGGTGTCGCCGGAGAACTCGCGCCGTTACGTGGACGCGGTCAACCGGGCCGGCGGGGAGGCCGAGCTGGTGCTCCTCGAGGGCGAGAACCACGTCTCGGTGGTCTCGGGTGACTCCCCCGCGTATCCGGAGGTCATCGACACGATCGCGCGCGTCTCGGCGGCGAAGCTGCAGGACGTCGTACCCGGCTGAGTGTCGGGCCGTGGGCGCGGCCGACTCCACCCACGGCCCACTGCAGGTCAGCCGTTCAGCGAGATGTGGCCCACGGTCACCGGCCCGTTGAGGACCGGCTGCATCCCGGTCGCATCGGCCGGTCCCAGGGTCCCCAGTTCGACGCGGTGCATGATGTCGGTGCCCACGTCGTGGCGGGTCGAGACGAGTGCGGTGAGGACCCGGGCACCGTCGGCGCGGGTCTCGATCCACGGGTCCTTCATGGCCACTTCGACGATGTTGAACCGTGCGGTGGCGGTGACCTGTCCGCGGTAGCGCTGGATACCGTCGTCGGCGGCGGCCTCGGCGGCGTGGTCGCGGGTGAAGCTGACGCGCTCGCCGTCCTGCTTCGCGGCGCCGAATCGCGGGTTGATCCCGCCCTGTAGCGTCTCGGTGGCCTGGTGGACCAGGCCGGCGTCCAGGATCAGGTCCGCGGTCGGCTCCGGCGGAGTATTGGGTCCGGGCTCGGGCGAGTAGGCGATCGGGACGTAGAACTCCTCGGCCGGGTTGATCGAGCCGGCGCCCGCGTAGACGTAGACGCCCCAGTTCTCGCCGGGCGGGGTGTCGGCCGGGTCCACTTCGATGCGCGCGGTGAAGCTGCCGTCGTCGGCCATGGGCTGGGCGACGCGGGCGATGGAGCGGTGCATGTCGATCGGCGCGCGGGGGATCGCGTTGAAGGTGGCGTCGGTCCCCACCCAGGCCATCCGGTCATGCGGGTGGGTGCGGGCCTCGGCGGGGGCTCCCTCGCTGGGCTCCCAGTGTTCGGGGAACGCGCTGTAGAGCACGTAGACGCCGTTGGGCGTGCCGGGTGGGACGGGCAGCGGGAAGCCGCCCTGGTTGGCCTGTGGCGAGAATCCGGTGCCGTGGACCAGCAGGATGTCGCCACGGTGGACGGTGAGCCCGTCGACGGGGCGGCCGTCCTCGGTGGTCACCGTGATCTGCGGGTTCTCCTGCACCGCGGGGAAGAACGGGAGGTCGTCGGGGATGGTCGCCGCGCCGG
>DWWG01000160.1 GCA_019119875.1 Candidatus Dietzia intestinigallinarum
GACCTCGCAGTGAGGAGAGCAGTGGCAGGCAAGCCCCGGGTACACGAACTGGCAAAAGAGTTCGGTATCACCAGTAAAGAACTTCTGACGAAGCTCCGCGATCAGGGAGAGTTCGTCAAGTCGGCGTCGTCGACACTCGAGGCGCCGGTCGTCCGGCGTCTCCGTGAGGCACTCGCGCCGGCCGGCGGTGAGGACACCGCCCCGTCCACGTCCAAGACCGGTGGCGGCGCGACGCCCAAGCCCGGCGGCGCGGCAGGCAAGCCGGGCCCCCGGCCCGGTGCCGACCCACGTACCGCCGCGCCCAAGCCCGGCGCGCCCAAGCCCGGGGCCAGGCCCGCGGCACCTGCCGCGGGGCCGAAGCCCGGTGCGGCACGGCCGGCACCGTCGGCTGCCAAGCCCGGCGCCCCGGCCCCCAAGCCCGGCGCCACACCGACCCCGGGTGCAGCCGCGGCATCGGCACGCCCGGCCCCCGGGCCACGTCCCGCCGGTCCCAAGCCGGGACCCAGGACCCCCCGCGTGGGGAACAACCCGTACTCGAGTGGCACCACGCCTGCTCCCCGCCCGCAGGGTGGCCCCCGGCCGGGACCCGGACAGGCCGGTCCCCGGCCCGGGCCGGGCCAGGCCGGCCCTCGGCCCGGTGGGGCACGTCCAGGACCCGGTCAGGGCGGTCCCCGTCCGGGCCAGCGCCCCGGCGCACCGGGTCAGGGCGGCCCCCGCCCGAGCCCGGGGAACATGCCCCCACGTCCCAATCCGGGCCAGATGCCCGGCCAGGTGTCGCGTCCGCCTGCCGGACGTGGCCGTCCCGGCGGCCCGGGCGGACGTCCCGGCGGCGGCGGTTTCCGTCCCGGTGGCGGGCCTCCCGCAGGGGGCGGCGGCTTCCGCGGTCGTCCCGGTGGCGGTCGTGGGCGCGGCGGTGCCGCCGGCGCGTTCGGTCGTCCGGGTGGCGCTCCGCGGCGTGGTCGCAAGTCGAAGCGGCAGAAGCGTCAGGAATACGATTCGATGCGGGCACCGGAGGTCGGCGGCGTCCGGCTCCCCGACGGTCGTGGGCAGGTCCTGCGGCTGGCGCAGGGGGCGTCGCTGAGCGACTTCGCGGACAAGATCGACGTGAACCCGTCGCAGCTCGTCCAGGCGCTGTTCAACCTGGGGGAGATGGTCACCGCCACGCAGTCGGTGACCCCGGAGACGCTGCAGCTCCTCGGTGAGGAGATGGGCTACAAGGTCCAGGTCGTCAGTCCCGAGGACGAGGACCGTGAGCTGCTGGAGTCGTTCGATCTCTCGTTCGGTGAGGACGAGGGTGGCGAGGACGATCTCGAGCGCCGCCCGGCCGTCGTGACCGTCATGGGCCACGTCGACCACGGTAAGACGCGGCTGCTCGACAGCATCCGCTCCGCCAAGGTCGGCGAGGCCGAGGCGGGCGGCATCACCCAGCACATCGGCGCGTACCAGGTGACCGCCGAGGTCGACGGGGTCGATCGCACGATCACCTTCATCGACACCCCGGGTCACGAGGCGTTCACCGCCATGCGTGCCCGTGGTGCCAAGTCGACGGATATCGCGATCATCGTCGTCGCGGCCGACGACGGCGTCATGCCGCAGACGGTCGAGGCGATCAACCACGCACAGGCGGCCGAGGTGCCGATCGTGGTGGCCGTCAACAAGATCGACAAGGAGTCCGCGCAGCCGGACAAGATCCGTGGGCAGATGACCGAGTACGGCCTCGTTCCGGAGGAGTACGGCGGCGACACCATGTTCGTCGACATCTCCGCCAAGCAGGGCCTGAACATCGACTCGCTGCTCGAGGCCGTCGTGCTCACCGCCGACGCGGCACTCGATCTGCGGGCCAACCCGGACATGGACGCCCAGGGCGTGGCCATCGAGGCGCACCTCGACCGCGGTCGCGGTCCGGTCGCGACGGTGCTCATCCAGCGCGGCACCCTCCGCGTGGGGGACTCGATCGTGGCGGGCGACGCCTACGGTCGTGTCCGTCGCATGGTCGACGAGTACGGCGAGGATGTGGCCGAGGCCGCGCCGTCACGTCCGGTTCAGGTGATCGGCCTGACCAGCGTCTGTGGCGCCGGTGACACACTGATGGTGGTCGAGGAGGACCGCACCGCCCGGCAGATCGCGGACCGTCGCAACGCGCGCAAGCGCAACGCGCTCGCCGCACGCAGCCGGCGCCGGATCAGCCTCGAGGACCTGGATTCGCATCTCAAGGAGACGAGTCAGCTCAACCTCATCATCAAGGGCGACAACTCCGGTACCGTCGAGGCTCTCGAGGAGGCCCTCATGGGTATCGAGATCGACGACGAGGTCCAGTTGCGGGTCATCGACCGCGGTGTCGGTGCCGTCACCGAGACCAACGTCAACCTGGCGGCGGCGTCCGACGCGGTGATCATCGGGTTCAACGTCCGCGCGGAGGGCAAGGCCACCGAGATGGCGGGACGCGAGGGCGTCGACATCCGGTACTACTCGATCATCTACCAGGCGATCGACGAGATCGAGAGCGCGCTCAAGGGCATGCTCAAGCCGATCTACGAGGAGAAGCGGCTCGGCCAGGCGGAGATCCGCCAGATATTCCGCTCCTCCAAGGTGGGCAACATCGCCGGTTGTATGGTGCTCGACGGCATCGTGCGGCGTAATGCGAAGGCCCGTCTGATCCGCGACGGCAAGGTCGTCCAGGATGAGATGACCGTCACGTCGCTGCGTCGTGAGAAGGATGACGTCACGGAGGTCCGCGAGGGCTTCGAGTGCGGTTTGACGGTGTCGTACTCTGACATCAAGATCGACGACATCATCGAGACGTACGAGCTCGTGGAGAAGCCGCGCGACTGACGTCGGCGGACATCGACGTGGGGGCAGGATCCGTGGAACACGGGCCTGCCCCCACGGCACGCTGTTACAAGGAGCGGTCGCGTCCGGAGCGGCCAGACCACCCTCAAGGAGGATCGCCATGACCGGTAAGGGACGCGCGGGACGGCTCGGCAAGCGCATCGGTGAGATCGTCGCCACGGCCATCGACAACGAGATCAAGGATCCGCGGCTGGAGTTCGTGACCATCACCGACTCCCGCATCACGCCTGATCTGCGGGTGGCCACGGTGTACTACACGGTCCGCGGGGAGACCCTCGACGAGGAGCCCGACCTCGAGGCCGCCGAGGAGGCACTGGCGGCCGCACGCGGTCGGCTCCGGACGATGGTCGGCAAGCAGACGGGGGTCAAGTTCACACCGGAACTGACCTTCGTCCCGGATTCCGTGCCGGATGCCGCCCGGCACCTGGAGGAACTGCTCGCCAGGGCGCGCGCCAGCGACGAAGAGGTCCGCAGGAACGCCGAGGGCGCCCGCCCGGCCGGTGACGAGGATCCGTACCGGCGGCCGGGGGAAGGACTCCCGGAAGACGACGACCGGTGACGATCCCCGTCGACTCCGGTGGCGCGGCGGACGTGCTGGCGCGACACGACGTGGTGACCGTGCTGTGTCACGTGCGTCCCGACGCGGACGCACTGGGCAGCTCGGCCGGTCTGGCGCGGGCACTCCGCGGTTCCGGGGCGACCGTCCACCACTCGTTCGACCCCGGTGTGGTGCCCGATGCGCTCCGGGTCATCCCGGGGGCCGGGCAGGTGGTGCCGTTGTCCGAGGTGCCGGCACACGACGGACTCGTGGTGACCCTCGACTGCGCGAGCCCGGACCGGGTCGGCGACTGGGGGCGTCTCGCCGCCGCCGCCTCCGAGATCCTGGTGGTGGATCATCACGGATCCAACCCCGGGTTCGGAAGCCACATTCTGCTGGATCCGCAGGCCGCGTCGACGTCCTCGCTCGTACTGGACGTGCTTCAGGCCGGCGGCTACGACGTCGACCCGGACGTCGCCACAAGCCTGTACGCCGGTCTGGTCACGGATACCGGATCCTTCCGGTGGGGAGGTGCGGGTGCCCACGACACCGCGAGCCGGCTGCTGGCCAGCGGCGCGGAGACCGCCAGACTCGGCTATGCCCTTCTCGACGCCCACCCCTTCTCCTGGTTGTCGGTTCTCGGCTCACTCCTCGGTTCCGCCAGGCTCGAGGAGGACGCGGTGGGAGGCCGCGGGATCGTCTGGCTCGCGGTGCCGCACCACGTGATCGCCACGGTTGCCGAGGGCGAGGTCGAATCACTGGTCTCCCACCTGCGGGGCGTGCGCGAGGCGTGCGTGGCGGTGCTGCTCAAGGAGTATCGGCCGCAGGAGTGGTCGGTGTCGCTGCGCTCGCGCGACGGCGGCCCGGGCAGGGGCGTCGTGGACGTCTCCGCGGCCGCCACGGCACTGGGCGGGGGCGGGCATCCCGCGGCCGCCGGGTGCACGGTTCACGGCGACCTCGATTCGGTCACGGCGAGGGTTCGTGACCTCCTCGTCTGAGCGGGACGCCGGGGACCCGGTCGAGCCCCCGGGCCCGGGAGCCCTCACCGCGTGGGGGTCGCCCGAGGTCGGCGTGAGAGCGCTGGGGCGGCGACTGTTGTCGATCGCTCTGCCGGTCCTGCCGGTGCTGGCGGCGGAGCCGATATACCTGCTCGTCGACGGCATCGTGGTGGGTCGGCAGGGTCCGGAGGACCTCGCCGCGCTCGGGGTGGGTGCACTCGTCCTGCTGGTCCTCGGTACCCAGATGAACTTCCTGTCCTACGGGACCACCGCACGCGCAGCGCGTCTGCACGGCGCGGGGCGTCGGTCCGACGCCGTGGCAGAGGGGGTGCAGGCGACGTGGATCGCGCTGGCGGTCGGCGCGGTGGTGGTGGCCGCCGTCCTGGCCCTGCTCGGACCGCTGACGTCGGTGCTGGCCTCGGATCCGGAGGTGGCCGCGCGGGCGGCCGCCTGGCTCCGGATCGCGGTGTGGGGCATCCCCTGCATCCTCATCGCCTCGGCCGGCCACGGCTGGATGCGCGGCGTCCAGCGGTTGCGGACCCCACTCGTACTGGTGGTGCTGGGAGTGGGTGTCTCCACCGTCGGGTGTGTGGTCTTCGTGCCCGGGCTGGGGCCGCTGCCCGCGTACGGCCTGCTGGCCAGCGCGTGGGCCAACCTGGCGGGACAGCTGCTCATGGCCGGCGGCTTCCTCGTGGCGCTCGTCCTGGAGCACACCGGGTCGCTGCGTCCCCGGCGGGCGGTGATCATGAGCCAGCTCCGGATGGGCGTGGACCTGGTGATCCGCACGGCCTCGTTCCAGATCACGTTCGCGGTCGCCACGACAGCCGCGGCGGCGGCGGGCGTGGCGACGCTGGGCGCACATCATCTCGCGCAACAGTTGTGGGCCCTGTACGCGCTCGTCCTGGACTCGGTCGCGATCGCCGCACAGTCCCTGGTCGGTGCGGCGCTCGGCGCCGGCCTGGCGGCCCACGGCAGGGCGCTGGCGCGGGCGGTGGTGCTGTGGTCGCTCGGCCTGGGCGTGGCGCTCGCGGCGGTCACGGTGCTCATGCGTGGTCAGCTCGCGGCGGTCCTCGCCGGGGAACCCGACGTCGCGGGACGGTTGGTGGTGGCGTTGGTGGGCATGTCGGTGGTGGTGATCCCGGCCGCGGTCGTCTTCGGTCTCGACGGCGTGCTCCTGGGCGCCGGGGACGCCGCCTACCTGCGCACCACCACCGTGATCGCCGCGCTGGGCGGCTTCCTGCCCCTGCTGCTGGCCACCCGGCACTTCGGGTGGGGCCTGGTGGGAATCTGGTGGGGGATGGGAGCCTTCGTGATGATGCGCCTGGTGGCGGTGGCGATACGGGTCCGCGGTGACCGGTGGATGGTCCTGGGCGACCGGCCCCCCGGCGCCCCGGCCGACGAGAGGAACGTCCCGGCCGAGAGAGGGGAGTCGCGATGAGTGTCGGTCCCGGCCTGAGGGCGGTCTCCGATCTGCACGTGGGGCACCGGGGCAATGCCGGGGTACTGGACGAGATCCGCCCGCACCACCCCGGGGACTGGCTCATCGTGGCCGGTGACGTGGCCGAGAAGACGTCGCAGATCCGCGACGCGTTGGCGCGGCTCGCCGACCGTTTCGAGCGCGTGGTGTGGGTGCCGGGGAATCACGAGCTCTGGATCGGCAGGGACGACGAGGGGGCCACCTCCACCACGAAGTACGACCGACTGGTCCAGGAGTGCCGCGCGATCGGGGTGGTGACCCCCGAGGATCCGTACCCGCTGTGGACGGGCCCGGGCGGGCCGGCGTGGGTGGTCCCGATGTTCCTGCTCTACGACTACTCGTGGACTCCGGTCCCGGGCCAGTCCGGGACGACCGCGTTGGCGGGCGCCCGCGAGCGGCGCGTGGTGGCCTCGGACGAGTTCCTCATCGATCCGGGACCGTTCCCGGATGCGGCCGCGTGGTGTCGGGACCGGCTGGTCGCCACCACCACCAGGCTCGCCCGGCTCGACCCGGCCCACCCGACGGTGCTGATCAATCACTGGCCGCTCCTGCGCGACCCGACCCGCGTGTTGAGGCACCCCGATTTCGCGCTGTGGTGCGGCACCGAGCAGACCGCCGACTGGCATCGTCGTTACCGGGCGGCGGCGTGCGTGTACGGGCATCTGCACATCCCGCGGACGACCGTGCACGACGAGGTCCGGTTCGAGGAGGTCTCGCTCGGCTACCCGCGCGAGTGGAACGGGCGCGGTAGGCCTGAGCCTCTGCTGCGTCAGATCCTGCCCGCGCCGAGCTCTCCGCAGGTCAGGTGGCTGCGTGGCGACGCGGGGATGCCACGAATCGCCCGCCCGGGGGACTCCGGGCCCTATCTGGAGGACGAGAGATGATCCACGCGATCCTGCCACCGGAGGTGGTCGCGGTGACCGACGCGGAGCTGGGGCTGGACGAGTCCGCCGTGCTCGCGTCGTTGTACCCGGTGGAGGCCCGGCAGATCGCGGGTGCGGTGGCCGGTCGCCGTGCCGATTTCGCGTGGGCGCGCGCCTGTGCGCGCGAGGCGATGAGCCGACTCGGCGTGCAGTCCGGCCCGATCGTGCGTGGCGGTAAGGGCATGCCGGTCTGGCCGCCCGGGGTGGTGGGCACGCTCACCCACACCGACGGTCTGCGGGCCGCCGCGCTCGCCCCCGCGGACCGGGTCAGGTCGGTCGGGTTGGATGTGGAGCCACACGAGGCGCTCGCCGACGGGGTGCTTGAGGTGGTCTCGCTGCCGGAGGAGGCGGCGTGGGTGCGGGCGATGGGCGCCGAGATCGGCTCGGTGCACTGGGACAAGCTCCTGTTCACGGCGAAGGAGGCCACCTACAAGGCCTGGTTCCCGCTCACCCGTCGGTGGTTGGGGTTCGAGGACGCGCACATCACCCTGGTGCCGGACTCCCGGTGTGGTGAGGGCCGTGTCGGCAGCCGGCGGGGCGATCACGGTGGTGACGACGACAACGACGCCACCGTGATCACCGGCAGTCTGCGTTCCCGCGTCCTGGTGGACCCGCACGCGGTGGACGGAGGTCCGGAACTGCTCGTGTTCGACGGACGCTGGGTGGTCCGGGACGGCTATGTCGCGTCGTCGATCGTGCTCGGGCGGCCCGGGGTCGATAGCGTGGGGCCGTGACAGCACGCAGATCCGGTCCCCGCTCCGACGCCCGACCCGCACCCGAGCCCGGCCTCGTGGTGGTGGACAAGCCCGCCGGGATGAGCAGCCACGACGTGGTGGCCCGTCTGCGGCGCTTCTTCGGCACCCGCAAGGTCGGCCACGCCGGGACGCTCGACCCGATGGCGACGGGCGTGCTGGTGGTGGGTATCGAGCGGGCCACCAAGATCCTGGGGCACCTCGCCCTGGAGACCAAGACGTACGAGGCCACCATCCGGCTCGGCCGGACGACCACCACCGACGACGCCGAGGGGGAGACCACCGCCACCACCGACGCCACCGCGGTGACGGACGAGGCGATCGACGCGGGCGTGGCGGCGCTGACCGGCGAGATCGATCAGGTGCCCTCGGCCGTGAGCGCGATCAAGGTGGGCGGCCGCCGGGCCTACGACCTGGTGCGCTCGGGCGAGGAGGTCGAGCTGAGCTCCCGTCGGGTCACCGTCCGCCGGTTCGACGTCCTCGAGCGGGTCCGCACCGGGCAGGTGGTCGACCTCGTCGTCGTCGTCGACTGCTCCAGCGGCACCTATATCCGCGCGCTGGCCCGTGACCTCGGTGCGGCCCTCGGCGTGGGCGGGCACCTCACCGCCCTCCGGCGCACCCGGGTCGGACCGTTCGGCCTCGACGTGGCCCGTACCCTCGAACAACTCGAGGAGAGTCCCGAGCTGTCCCTCGACCTCGATGCGGCGGCGCTGGCCGCGTTCCCGCGACGCGACATCGACGCCGACCAGGCTGAGGGACTGCGGCACGGTCGGTGGCTGCAGGCCCGCGGTGACACCGGTGTCGTGGCCGCGGTGGGGCCCGACGGGCGGGTCGCGGCGCTGGTGTCGGAGTCGGGTCGACGAGCCGCCCCCGTCGTGGTCATGCGCCCGGCCGGGCTGTGACGCGCGGGCGTAAGGTGGTCGCCGTGCAATTGTGGCGGACCTTCGACGAGATCGTGATCCCCGACGGCGGTTCCTCCGTGGCCCTCGGGGTGTTCGACGGACTCCACCGGGGTCATCGCGTCCTCGTGGACACGGCGGTCGAACTCGGCCGCGACCTCGGGGCGGACCCGGTTCTGGTGACGTTCGACCCCCATCCGGTGCAGGTGGTCAGGCCCGGCACCAACCCCCCGGTGCTCACTCCGCTCGAGCGACGCGCGGAACTCGCCGGCGAGTTCGGTGTCGAGGCGGTGTTCGCGCTGCCCTTCGACGAGGAGATGGCGTCCTGGGAACCCGCCGCGTTCGTGGACAACGTCCTGGTCGACGGTCTCGACTCCCGGGCCGTCGTGGTGGGGCGGAACTTCACCTTCGGGCGTCGTGCCTCCGGAACCGCACAGACGATGGTCGACCTGTGTGAGGCGCGGGGGATCACGTGTGAGGTCGTCGAGCTCCTCGAGGACGGGGGTGAGCGGGTGTCCTCCAGCCGCATCCGACGGCTGCTCTCCGGTGCCGACGTGGCGGCGGCCGCCGAGATCCTCGGCCGACCGCACCGCGTCTCCGGGCCCGTGGTGCACGGGGCCGGCCGCGGGGGCCGGGACCTGGGGTACCCGACCGCGAATCTCGACCTGGCCGAGCACACGGCCGTGCCCGCCGACGGCGTCTACGCGGGTTGGTTCACCGTTCTCGACGACGCGCCGATCGACGGCACGATCGTCCCCGGGGGCCGCTATCCGGCGGCCATTTCGGTGGGCACCAACCCCACCTTCGGGGACGCGTCGCGCAGCGTCGAGGCGTTCGTCCTGGACGAGTCGGCCGACCTCTACGGTCGGTTCGCGGCGGTGGACTTCGTCGACCACGTCCGGGATATGGAGAAGTTCTCGTCCGTCGACGAGTTGCTGGTGGCCATGGGTCGGGATGTCGCGCGGACGCGGGACGTGCTCGGACTCTGACCTCCGGATTGGGCGAACGGGACGACCGGCTGGTAACGTGGCTCGTCGGCCCGGCTGCGGTTCGCGGTGGCGGGGTCATACATTTTCGCGGACTGGAACAACCAGGAGTCTCCATGGCATTGAGCACCGAGCAGAAGAAGGCCGTTCTGGCCGAGTACGGGATCCACGAGACCGACACCGGCTCGCCCGAAGCTCAGGTCGCACTGCTCTCCAAGCGCATCGAGCAGCTCACCGAACACCTCAAGAGCCACCAGCACGACCATCACTCGCGTCGTGGCCTGCTCCTGTTGGTCGGTCGCCGTCGTCGTCTCCTCAAGTACGTCGCCAAGGTCGACATCGAGCGTTACCGCTCGCTCATCCAGCGCCTCGGCCTGCGCCGCTGAGCCCGACCGCTCGCACGGATCTCGGGGGATCCCCGCCCTGGCACCAGGGCGGGGATTCGTCGTCTCCGGCGCACCCGCGTCGTCGGGGTCTCCGGGAAGTCCGCGCCGTCGGACCGGGGGCCCGGACGGACGGTGCGACCTCCGCCGGAGGGACGCGACCGCGCCACCCCGGTGCCCCGACGTGTTTTCCCTGATAGCCTGGCCGGTGGCCGGTGCACACGTACCGGGGTGGCTGACAGGTCCGATTGACGGTCCTCGGTAGTGGCTGCCGGAGCCGGGAGACGCCCGTACGGGCGAGGCGCCCGATCCGGCCGCTTCGATCGAAGACCGAGGTCGTACCGGGGCCCCCTGAAATCGTGTCGCCCGGTGGCCCCGGCACCATCCCGCCGCGTGGCCCACGTCCCAGACACGACAGGAATATGTATGCCACAGATCACGGCCGTTGAGGTCGAAGACGGGGTCTTCGAGTCCGTCGCCACCATAGACAACGGTGACTTCGGTCGCCGCGAGATCCGGTTCGAGACCGGAAGGCTGGCCCAACAGGCCGCCGGTTCCGTCGTCGCCTACCTCGACGACGACACGATGCTGCTGTCGGCCACCACCGCGGGCAAGCATCCCAAGGAGCATTTCGACTTCTTCCCCCTCACGGTGGACGTCGAGGAGCGCATGTACGCGGCGGGCCGGATCCCGGGCTCCTTCTTCCGCCGCGAGGGTCGACCCAGCACGGACGCGATCCTCACCTGCCGGCTGATCGACCGTCCGCTGCGCCCGACATTCGCCGACGGCGTCCGCAACGAGGTCCAGGTCGTGGTGACCGTCCTGAGCCTGGACCCCGAGGACCTCTACGACGTGGTGGCCATCAACGCCGCCTCCGCCTCGACCCAGCTGTCCGGGCTGCCGTTCTCCGGCCCCGTGGGCGGTGTGCGGATCGCGCTCATCCCGACCGCGGCGGACCCGGCCGGCACGTGGGTCGCGTTCCCGACCGTCGAGCAGCTCTCCGACGCGGTGTTCGACATGGTCGTGGCCGGTCGGGTCGTGGGCTCCGGCGCCGACGCCGACGTGGCGATCATGATGGTCGAGGCCGAGGCCACCGACACCGTGATCGAGAAGATCGCCGGTGGCGCCCAGGCGCCCAACGAGGACGTCGTGGCCCGGGGGCTCGAGGCGGCCAAGCCGTTCATCGCCGAGCTGTGTGCGGCCCAGCAGGCACTGGCCACCGCCGCGCCCGGCACCGCCCGCGAGTTCCCGCTGTTCCCGCCGTACCAGGACGATGCCTACGCGGCCGTCGCGGAGGTCGCGGAGGCCAAGCTCGGCGAGATCATGCAGATCGCAGACAAGCAGGAGCGCGACGAGGCGACGGACGAGCTCAAGGCCACCGTTCTCGAGCAGCTCGACGAGCGCTTCACCGACCGCCTCGGCGAAGTCGGGGCGGCCTTCAAGGCACTGACCAAGGCGATCGTGCGCAAGCGGATCCTGACCGACCACTTCCGAATCGACGGCCGTGGCATCCGGGACATCCGCGCCCTGTCCGCCGAGGTCGAGATCATCCCCCGCGCGCACGGCTCGGCGCTGTTCGAGCGTGGCGAGACCCAGATCATGGGTGTCACGACCCTGGACATGGTCAAGATGGCGCAGCAGATCGACTCGCTCGGTCCCGAGACCAGCAAGCGCTACATGCACCACTACAACTTCCCGCCGTACTCCACCGGCGAGACCGGCCGCGTGGGATCACCCAAGCGCCGCGAGATCGGCCACGGTGCGCTCGCGGAGCGTGCGCTGATGCCCGTGCTGCCGAGCGTCGAGGAGTTCCCCTACGCCATCCGCCAGGTCTCCGAGGCGCTGGGCTCGAACGGCTCCACCTCGATGGGTTCGGTCTGCGCGTCGACCCTGTCGCTGCTCAACGCCGGGGTACCGCTCAAGGCGCCGGTCGCAGGAATCGCGATGGGCCTGGTCTCGGACGAGGTGGAGAACGAGGCCGGCGAGTCGGAACGTCGATACGTCGCGCTGACGGACATTCTCGGTGCCGAGGACGCGTTCGGCGACATGGACTTCAAGGTCGCGGGCACGGGCATGTTCATCACCGCCCTGCAGCTGGACACCAAGCTCGACGGAATCCCGTCCGAGGTCCTGGCCGGTGCGCTCACGCAGGCCCGCGAGGCCCGGCTGACGATCCTCGATGTGATGGCCGAGGCCATCGACGAGCCCGACGAGCTGAGCCCGTTCGCACCCCGCATCACCGCCATCAAGGTCCCGGTCGACAAGATCGGTGAGGTGATCGGACCCAAGGGCAAGATGATCAACTCGATCACCGAGGAGACCGGTGCGGACGTCTCGATCGAGGACGACGGCACGGTGTACATCGCCGCCACCGACGGCGAGTCCGCGCAGGCCGCGATCGACAAGATCAACGCCATCGCCAACCCGCAGCTGCCCAAGGTCGGGGAGCGCTTCCTGGGGACCGTCGTCAAGACGGCGCCGTTCGGTGCGTTCCTGTCGCTGCTGCCCGGCCGGGACGGTCTCGTCCACATCTCCAAGCTGGGCCAGGGGAAGCGCATCGCCAAGGTCGAGGACGTGGTCAATGTCGGCGACAAGATGCAGGTCGAGATCGCGGACATCGACAATCGCGGCAAGATCAGCCTGATCCCCGTGTCCGAGGACGCGGAGCCGGCCACCGAGGCGGTCGACGACTGATCCGGAAGACAGCCGGGTCGTACAGGACCTGACCCGGCACCAGGAGGCACGCACCCCGGTAGCGGGGTGCGTGCCTCGGTCGTCAGTGGAGCTGGTTTCTCCGCAGAAGGGGAGCGGATACCGTGGAGGCCACGATTCTGGTGGATCGGTCGATCCCGGGGATCCGGGTGGTGACCGAGCAGCCGCCGTGGTGCCACAGTGCGGCCGTCGGGATCTGGATCGGTGCCGGGTCGGCGGCCGAGGGGCCCGACGAGCACGGGGCCGCCCACTTTCTCGAACACGTGTTGTTCAAGAGGACATCGACGGCATCGGGCCGGGAACTCTCCGAGCGGATCGACCTGCTCGGCGGCGCACACCGAGCCGAGCCCGGTCGGTGGGCGCGGTCACCGACCGTGGCGGGCCGGGACGAGGACTGCGAACAGGTCATGCTGTCGTTGACCCGGATGACCCACCGCGGCGCGGCTGGGCTGATCGCCCGACCGGGCGGATAGGCTTGACCGGTAAGGACCGGCGATGGAGGAGACGATGACGGTGACGAAGGTCGGAGTGCTCGGCGCACGCGGCAAGGTGGGCACGGCGATCTGCGACGCCGTCCGCGACGCGGACGACATGGATCTCGTCGCGGAGGTCGATCGGGATGACGCACTCCGGTTGCTGGTGGATTCCGGTGCCGAGGTCGTCGTCGACTTCACCCATCCCGACGTGGTGATGGACAACCTTCAGTTCTGCATCTCGAACGGTATCCACGCGGTCGTGGGGACCACCGGCTTCACCGACGAGCGGCTCGATATCCTTCGAGACCGGCTGGCCGACAACCCCGGTGTCGGGGTGTTGGTGGCCCCCAACTTCGCGATCGGCGCGATCCTCATGATGAGGTTCGCCGTCCAGGCCGCCAAGTACTTCCCGTCGGCCGAGATCGTCGAGCTGCATCATCCGAACAAGGCCGACGCGCCGTCGGGCACCGCGCAACGGACCGCCGCCATGATGGGTGCCGCTCGCGCTGCTGCCGGGATGGGACCGTCCCCCGACGCCACCTCCACGGCCCTCGAGGGTGCCCGGGGCGCGGACGTGGACGGGGTGCGTGTGCACTCCGTCCGCGTGACCGGCCTCGTCGCCCACCAGGAGGTTCTCCTGGGGACACAGGGCGAGACGCTGACCATCCGACACGACTCCCTGGACCGGACCTCGTTCGCCCCCGGCGTGCTCCTGGGGGTGCGGAGTATCACCGGTGCCCCCGGGCTGACCGTCGGCCTCGATTCCTTCATGGAGCTCTAGGTCGATCAGCATGGACAGAGTCGTCAAGCCACTGGTCATGGTCCTGGCCGGACTGGGACTGTTGGTCGCGTTCGCCTATCTGATCTATCTCGGGTGGTCCATGATCACCGCCTCGGAGTACATCGCGATCCAGGGACTGGGCGTGGGGATCATCCTGCTCACGGCCGTCGGCATCTGGGCGACATGGGCGATCCTGCGTAACGGGGTCGATCTGCAGCGGATCTCCGCGGCCGCAGCGGCCGAGGGGATCGAACTGGACGTCTCGGGTCTTGCCCACCGGCCGTCCGGCCGCCTGGAGCACGAGGCCGCCGACGCTCTGTTCGAGCGGGTGAGCGCCGAGTACCAGGCCTCGCCCGACGACTGGCGCACCAACTACCGGCTCGCGCGGGCCTATGACCACGCCGGCGACCGCATCCGCGCCCGCGAGGTGATGCGGGTGGCCATGACCCTGCGCGACTCCGAGCGATCCGGGCAGGAGAGCCGATCATGAGCACGGTCCTGGTCGTTCATCACGCGCCGTCGCCCCGGCTGCGCCGGATCCTCGAGGCCATCGAGACCGGGCTCGCCCACCCCGAGCTGGAGGGCATCGACGTGGAGTCGGTCCCGGCACTGGCCACGACCGACGACCACGTGTTGCGGGCCGACGGCCTCGTCCTTCTCACCCCGGCGAATTTCGGGTACATGTCCGGTGCGCTCAAGCACTTCTTCGACCGCACGTATTACACCTGCGAAGGCGCGGTGTCCGGTCGTCCCTACGCCCTGTGTGTGCACGGGGACAACGACACGTCCGGTGCCGTCAGCTCCGTCGAGAGGATCGCCACCGGGTGGGGACTGACCGCGGTGGCTCCGGCCACCGAGCTCACCGGCGAACCCGGGCGTGACCAGCTCGAGACGGTCTCCGAGATCGCCGCCACCGTCGCCGCGCACCTTCTCGGCTGAGCCCCGAGACCGCCCGTCAGCATAAGGAGCACCACCGTGTCCGAGCTCGTCCACCGGCAGGTCCGCATGATCGCGCACACCCAGTTCACCCCGCCCGACGATCTCGGGTGGCAGACCGATTCCGAGGGTGGTTCGGCGCTCGCCGAGTTCGCCGGCCGTGCCTGCTACCAGAGCTGGGACAAGCCGAACCCCCGGACGGCGACGAACGCGGGCTATCTGCGGCACATCCTCGAGGTCGGGCACCTGTCGGTGTTCGAGCACGCCAGCGTGACCTTCTACATCACCGGAATCTCCCGCTCGTGTACCCACGAGCTGATCCGGCACCGGCACTTCTCCTACAGCCAGCTGTCGCAGCGGTTCGTGCCCGAGCACGACTCGAAGGTGGTCCCGCCCCCCGCGATCGCCGACGATCCGGAACTGGTCGAGATCTTCCAGCGCGCCACTGATGCCTCCCGGCAGGCCTACGCGGAGCTTCTGTCCGGGCTGGAGGAACGGTTCGCGGACGTTCCCAACCCGATGCTTCGGCACAAGCAGGCACGGCAGGCCGCGAGGTCCGTTCTGCCCAACGCGACCGAGACCCGGATCGTCGTGAGCGGCAACTACCGCTCGTGGCGGCACTTCATCGGGATGCGGGCCACCGAGCACGCCGACACGGAGATCCGCGGACTGGCCATCGAGATACTGCGTCAGCTCCGGGACGCGGCGCCCGCGGTGTTCTCGGATTTCGAGATCGCCACGCTCGATGACGGCTCGGAGATCGCGGTCAGTCCGTATGTGCACGAAGGCTGAGCGATGTCCGCGAAGGCCCGGCTGCGACGGCCACCGGGCCCGTCCCCCGAAGTCAGGGCCGGAATCGGGATCCGTGTGGTACTGCGGGTACTCTGAGAGACCATGACACACGTGACCGCAGGGGGACCCGAGAGGGCCGCAACAGGCCCCGCCCCCGCCGAAACCGGGCGCCCGGCGCCATTCGGCACCATCGTCACGGCAATGGTCACCCCCTTCGGCAGCGACGGTCACGTCGATCTGCGGGCGGTTGCCGGTGTCGCCAGACATCTCGTGGACTCGGGGTGCGACGGGCTCGTCGTCTCCGGTACCACGGGGGAGTCGCCCACCACCACCGACGCGGAGAAGATCGCGGTTCTGGAGACCGTTCTCGCCGAGGTGGGGGACCGGGCGACGATCGTCGCGGGAGTCGGCAGCTACGACACCGCGCACTCCGTCCACGCGGCCAGGCAGGCCGCGGCAGCGGGTGCGCACGGGTTACTCGTGGTGACGCCCTACTATTCCAAGCCGACCCAGGCCGGCCTGGACGTCCACTTCCGAACGGTCGCCGATGCCACTGATCGGCCGGTGATGCTCTACGACATCCCGCCCCGTTCGGTGGTTCCCATCCACGCCGACACCCTCATCGGGTTGTCGTCACATCCGAACATCGTGGCGGTCAAGGACGCGAAAGGCGATTTCCACGACGCCGCGACGGTCATGTCGCACTGCGACCTCGTCTACTACTCGGGAGATGACCAACTCAATCTCCCGTGGTTGGCCGTCGGCGCCTCTGGATTCGTCAGCGTGGTCGGCCACGTCGCGGCTGCGCGGCTGGTCGAACTGCGCCGGACTTTCCTCTCCGGCGACGTCGAGACGGCCCGTCGGATCAACCTCGGACTCCTTCCGCTCTTCGACGCCCAGCGGGCGCTCGGCGGCGTGTCGATGTCCAAAGCAGCACTAGAACTTCTCGGGATCCCGGCCGGAGTGCCTCGACTCCCGCAGTTACCACCCACCGACGAGCAGCGTGACGCCCTGGCGACGCTGCTCCACAGAGCAGGAGTCATCACATGACAGACAGTTCGTCCACAGGCCGCGGTCGCGGCCGCACGCGTCGTGCCGCAGGGCGTCCCACGGGGGCGCCGGCACCGGTGACGGCCGTGCAGTTCACCGAGCCCACCCGGGACGCCGGAGCCTCGGAGCAGGGGCGCCCGTCCACCTCCCGGGACGGGGCTCGGCCGGAGAAGGAGCAGGCCCGGCAGGAGAAGTCCCCGCAGCAGGGCGGGACGGCAGAGGAGAAGCCGCAGCAGGGTCAGCGGGGGCGCCGCGGGTCCTCCACCGCAGACCGGGATTCCTTCGCGAAGAACGACAAGAGCGAGAAGAATACCGGCGGCCAGAACGGCGGTGGCGAGCACAACGGGGGCCGTCACGGGGGCGGTCAGCGTTCCGGCACCCAGAACAACGGTGGACAGGGCGGCGGACGCAGTCGTGGCGGTCGCGGTCGGGGACGCGGTCGTGGTGACACGTCGACCGCCGACTTCGGCGGCGTCAAGACCATGCAGGGAGCGGACATGACGGCCCGGCTCCCGAGCCCGCCCAAGGCGCGCAAGGGCGCGATGCGTCTGGTGGCACTCGGCGGGATCTCGGAGATCGGCCGCAACATGACGGTCTTCGAGTACAACTCGAAGCTGCTCATCGTCGACTGCGGCGTGCTGTTCCCCAGCTCCACCGAGCCCGGCGTGGACCTCATCCTGCCGGATTTCGACCACATCGAGGACCGCCTCGACCAGGTCGAGGCACTCGTCCTCACCCACGGCCACGAGGACCACATCGGGGCGATACCGTTCCTGCTCAAGCTCCGCCCCGACATCCCCGTCGTGGGCTCGAAGTTCACGCTCGCACTCGTCGCGGCCAAGTGCCGTGAGCACCGCATCAAGCCGGTGTTCCACGAGGTCGACGAGTCCAGCATCTCCAGGTTCGGTGCGTTCGAGGTGCGCTATTTCGACGTCAACCACTCGATCCCGGAGTGCCTCGGCGTCGTGATCAAGGCCGGCGGAAACTCGGTCATGATGACCGGGGACATCAAGCTCGACCAGCTGCCGACGGACAAGCGTCCCACCGACCTGCCCAAGATGTCGCGCTTCGGCGACGAGGGCGTCGACCTCCTGCTGGTGGACTCCACCAACGCCACCACGCCGGGGATCAGCCCGTCCGAGGCGGGGGTCCGGCCGGCGCTCGAGCGGCTCATCGGTGATGCCCGCAAGCTGGTCGTGGTGGCGTGTTTCGCCTCGAACGTCTATCGGGTGCAGTCGGTTATCGACGCCGCCGCCGCAGCCGGTCGGAAGGTCGCGCTCAACGGTCGCTCGATGCTCCGCAACATGGAGATCGCCCTGGAGATGGGCCTGCTCACCGATCCGTCCCGGGTCGTCGTGGACATGGACGCCGCGGGAAAGCTCCCGCCGGAGAAGCTCGTCGTGGTGACCACCGGAACGCAGGGCGAGTCGATGGCCGGCCTGTCACGCATGGCCCGCCGGGAGCACCGGCAGGTCAATCTCGGTGAGGGCGACACGGTGCTGTTCTCCTCGTCGCTCGTCCCGGGTAACGAGGAGGCCGTCTTCGGGGTGATGAACAGCCTGTCCCAGATGGGCGTGGAGGTCATCACAGGTAGCGAGGCCAACATTCACGTCTCGGGCCACGGGTACTCCGGGGAGCTGTTGTTCATCTACAACGCCGTGCGACCGAAGAACGCCATGCCGGTCCACGGCGAGTGGCGTCACCTGCGGGCCAACAAGGCCCTCGCGGTCGCCACGGGTGTCCCCGAGGAGAACGTGGTCCTCGCGCAGAACGGCGTCGTGGTGGACCTCATCGACGGCAGGGCCGCCGTGGTGGGGCAGGTTCCGGTCGGCCATCTGTACGTCGACGGGCTTTCCACCGGCGACGTGGGCGACACGGTCCTGGCGGATCGTACCGCTCTGGCCGAGGACGGGTTCATCGTGGCCACCGTGGTGGTCGATCCGCGCACGGGTCGGCCCGTGAGCAAGCCGCAGATCATCGGGAAGGGCTTCACGGACGAGCCGGATGCCCTGGCGCCGGTCGTGGAGCTGGTCGAGAACGCGCTGTGGGACCTCGCCGGTGAGGGCGAGACGGACCCGTACCGCTTCGCCCAGGCGGTGCGTCGCACCGTCGGCCGGTGGGTGTCGGAGAAGTGGCGTCGTAAGCCGATGATCGTCCCGACCGTCATCACGTCGGCGGTCGCCGAGAGCTGACCCGGGGTCGCCGGCACTCCCGGTGACCGTCGCCGCCAGCGCGGCTCCCGTGTGATCGGGGGCCGCGCTGGCATCATTTCCTGTGGTTCGCGCGGCCGCGGATCGCGTGGTGCGCTTCCGCACCGTGTGGCTGCTGTTACCAATGGTGCCCAAGGCGTTAGAGTGACACATATGGCATCCACCTCGAGCACGCGATCCACCCGTGCCCCCGGCGGCCGACGCCCCGCGTCGAAATCCGGGTCGCAGCGGTCGACCACGTCCGCCTCCCCGAAGTCACGGGGAGGCGGCTCGCGCGGAGGATCGGTCGTGTCGACCCCCAGGGCCGGGTCCCGGGCCACGGGACGTGGGGCGACGCGCAGCAGTGCGCGTGCCGCGTCCGCCGCACCGGAGCGGACCTCCGGCGCCTTCGGTGCCGTGGGCCGTGGCCTGCGGGGAGGATGGTCGGCGCTCGCCAAGGGCGTCGGGCACGGGGTCCGTGGTCTGGGCGGGGGAGTCGACGACGACAAGGTGGCCCCGCCGCACCGACGCGACGGCCTCGGGCTGGTGCTCATCGGCGTCGCGATCGTGTTCGCGGGAGCGGTGTGGTTCTCAGCGGCCGGCCCGATCGGGGAGTGGATCGACACCGGCATCCGAACGGTCGTGGGCACCCCGGGGGCGCTCCTTCCGCTCCTGCTCGGAGGGTGGGGCGTGCTCGTCATGGCCAGGGAGCCGCGGCCGGACGTCCACTCGCGGTGGCTCGTCGGGACCATGGTCTCGGCACTCGGCGTGCTCGGGCTGTGGCATCTCGCCGCCGGCTCGCCGGGCGACCCGGCGGGCGTCCGGTCCGGTGGGGGAGTGCTCGGCCGCATCGTCGGCGGAGGCCTCGAGGCCGGACTGTCGGTCTTCGTGACGGTTCCGCTACTGGTGTTGATCATCGCCTTCGGAGCACTGGTGATCCTCGGACGCCCCGCCCGCGAGATCCCGGGCCTGGTCCGCGGCTTCTTCGGCTGGGACGGCAGCGGCGACATCGTGGACGACTACGAGTTCGGAGACGACCACTGGGAGGACGACGCGACGACCGCGTACCCGATTTCCGAGACGGTCGGCGAGCCCGAGCCCGAGCCCGAGACCGCCCGACCCGCGGGCCGACGCTCGGCGAAGCGTCGGGTGGCGGCGTGGGCGGACACCCCGACGACCGGTGAGACCGTGGAGATGCCCCGGGCGACCACGCCCGCGAGCACGGGGGACGACGCCCCGACCGCCGCCCCTGCCGCGACCCGGCGGCGCGGACGCGAGACCGCCGCTCCGGCGGGGCAGGTGGATCCGGGGGCCACCACCGTGCCCACGGACGCCTCGTCCACTCGGCCGAAGTCCGCACGTGGCGCCGCGGCGGCCACCACCGGCGGGGGGAGCGCAGCGGCGGGCGAGCAGCCGGCCGTGGACACCTCGGCGGTGCCGCAGACCAACACGCCGTCGAGCCACACCGCCTCGGACTCCGAGGGCGAGCGGCTGGATTCGCAGACCCAGCTGCTCAACGGCATCGACTATTCGCTTCCGCCGTTGAAGCTGCTCACGGCCGGCGATCCGCCGAAGGCCCGCAGCGAGTCCAACGATCAGATGATCGAGGCCATCCAGGGGGTCCTGGAGCAGTTCAAGATCGACGCCGCGGTCACCGGGTTCACCCGTGGCCCGACGGTCACCCGCTACGAGGTCGAGCTCGGCCCGGGCGTGAAGGTCGAGAAGATCACGGCGCTGCACCGGAACATCGCCTACGCGGTGGCCACGGACAACGTCCGCCTGCTGGCCCCGATCCCGGGCAAGTCGGCCGTGGGCATCGAGGTCCCGAACCTGGACCGCGAACTCGTGCGGCTCGCCGACGTGCTCACCGACCCGGTCACGGCGAACAAACACAACCCGACCCTGATCGGTCTGGGCAAGGACATCGAGGGCGACTTCGTCACGGCGGACCTGGCCAAGATGCCCCACCTGTTGGTGGCCGGGTCGACGGGCTCGGGTAAGTCCAGCTTCGTCAACTCCATGCTCGTGTCACTGCTGGCGCGGGCGACGCCGGACGAGGTGCGGCTCATTCTCATCGACCCGAAGATGGTCGAGCTGACGCCGTACGAGGGCATCCCGCACCTGATCACGCCGATCATCACCCAGCCCAAGAAGGCCGCAGCCGCACTTGCCTGGCTCGTGGAGGAGATGGAACAGCGGTACCAGGACATGAAGTCCACCCGCGTCCGCCACATCAGCGATTTCAACGACAAGGTCAAGTCCGGGGAGATCACCACGCCTCCGGGCAGCCAGCGGGAGTACCGCCCGTACCCGTACATCGTCGCCGTGGTCGACGAGCTGGCGGACCTGATGATGACGGCGCCGCGGGACGTGGAGGACGCGATCGTGCGCATCACGCAGAAGGCCCGCGCCGCCGGCATCCACCTGGTGCTGGCCACGCAGCGGCCCTCCGTGGACGTGGTGACCGGTCTGATCAAGACCAACGTCCCGTCCCGCCTGGCCTTCGCCACCTCCTCGCTCACCGATTCGCGGGTGATCCTCGATCAGCCCGGTGCGGAGAAGCTCGTGGGTATGGGTGACGGGCTCTTCATCCCGATGGGCGCCTCGCGTCCGGTGCGTATGCAGGGTGCGTTCATCACCGACGAGGAGATCCAGGAGGTCGTCGACTACACCAAGAACCAGGCGGAGCCGGAGTACGACGAGACCGTCACCGAGGCGAAGGATGACGGCAAGAAGGACATCGACGCCGACATCGGTGACGACCTGGACGATCTGCTCGCTGCCGTCGAGCTGGTCGTGTCCAGCCAGTTCGGGTCCACCTCGATGCTGCAGCGCAAGCTGCGGGTCGGATTCGCCAAGGCTGGTCGCCTCATGGACCTGATGGAGTCCCGCGACATCGTGGGACCGTCCGAGGGGTCGAAGGCCCGCGAGGTCCTCGTCCGACCCGAGGAGCTCGCCTCCGTGATTCACATGATCAAGGGCGGAACACCTCCGGAGGAGGCGCCGGAGGAGGCCGCGGCGCCGGACGTCCCGGTCGATTCGCCCGTGAGCTGAGTCCGGCTCGACCCCGGCCCGGCCGTGCCCCGGACGGAACCGCCCCCGGGCGCGGCCGGGGCCTCGTCGTCAGGCGAGGGCCCCGTAGACGGGCATCCATCCCCGGATGGTGATCTCGGAGACGAAGCCCTTGACGCAGTGCGGGTCACCGTCGACCAGGGAGCGGGCGGCCTCGTCGTCGTCGGCCTCGACCAGGAGCAGCGCCCCGGAGCCGTCCACGAACGGCCCCACGGTGACGATCGTCCCGTCGGCGACCCTGGCGGCCAGCCACTCCCGGTGTGCGGGCTTGTTCGCCTCTCGGCCCTCGGTCTGGGCGGCCTCGTAGCGATAGGTGACGGCGAAGAGCGCCATGGTGTTTCTCCCTCTGGTCCGGGGTGGGCATGTCGTGCTGGCAAGGTTATGTCGTAGGGCATCGCTAAGCTGAGCTGGTGACTATCTCCACGACCGGCAAGGGCAAGCCCACTGCCGAGGTCCCCGTCCTCAACATCGCGAACCTCCTCACGATGCTGCGAATCGTGCTGGTCCCGGTGTTCGTCGTCGTGTTCTTCGTCGCCGGGGCGGAGAACCCGTGGTGGCGGGTGGGGGCGTTCGCCGTCTTCGCGATCGCGATGATGACCGACTATGTGGACGGCTATCTGGCCCGCCGGCTCGGCCTGGTCACCGATTTCGGCAAGATCGCCGATCCGATCGCGGACAAGGCCCTCATGGCGGCCGCGATGATCTCGCTCTCGGTCGTCGGCGAACTGTACTGGTGGGTGACGGCCGTCATCCTGGTGCGCGAGATCGGCATCACCGTGTGGCGGTTCTTCGGGGTGGACCACGTGGTGGCCGCGAGCAGGGGCGGCAAGCTCAAGACCGTCACCCAGACCCTGGGCGTGGGCCTGTTGATCCTTCCGCTGCCGTACTGGGTGTGGCCGCTGGAGTGGCTCGTCATGGGCGTGGCCGTGGTCCTGACCGTGTACACGGGGGTCGACTACGTGGTCAAGGCGCGGCAGGCCGGGGCGCGGGGGCGATGAGGGTGCCCGGTGGCGCCGATGCTCCCGGGGCCCCGTCCCCGGCGGCCGAGCTCGTCGCGGCGCTCAGGGCGCGCGACTGGACGGTCGCCACGGCGGAGTCGTTGACCGCCGGTCTGGTGGCGGCCACGATCGCCGACGTCCCCGGCGCGAGTGCCGTGCTGCGGGGCGGGTTGGTGGTCTACGCGACCGACCTCAAGCACGCGCTCGCGGATGTACCCGAGGAGATCCTGGCGCGCTTCGGCGCGGTGTCGGCACAGACCGCCCGGGCGCTCGCCGTCGGTGCGGCCGCGCGGTGCGGGGCGAGCGTGGGGATCGGGTTGACCGGCGTGGCCGGCCCGGATGAGCAGGAGGGACGGCCGGTCGGCACGGTGTACGTGGGGGTGAGTGTGCCGGGTCGCCCGCCGTGGGCGGAGCGACTGGCGCTGGAGGGCGACCGTGGCCGCATCCGCGAGGGTGCGTGCGTCGCGGCGATGGAGATGGTGACCGAGGTGGCGAGGACCCCCGCGGAGGGCGAGCCGGAAGGGAGACCGGGCCGATGAGCACCGGTACGAAGATCACGACGACGCCGTCGGGAACGAATTCCGGGGACGAGGCGTTGTACCCGGTGATGCCGAACATCCAGATGACCACGCTGCCCCGCCCCGACCAGCCCGGTGGTACCCCGCTGCTGCGAGAGACCCTCGGCTCGGTCCTGCGCGGCCTCCGCGGAGAGTCCGGTCGGACGCTGCGTGATGTCGCGGATACGGCACGGGTCAGCCCCGGTTACCTCTCGGAGATCGAGCGCGGTCGCAAGGAGGCCTCGAGCGAACTGCTCGCCTCGATCTCGGATGCCCTGGAGGTGTCGCTCGGCGAGATCCTGATCCGGGCGGCGCTGGAGGTCTCGCCTCCGGGCACCTTCACCGAGCCCGTGCTCGCCGCCTGAACCCACGCCCGGGAGGACTCCCGGTGGTCCCATCACGGCGGGGTTCGGTACCGTGGTACAGACCCGTCGTCCGAATCGGCAGAAGGACACTACGCAGCGATGGCCAATCCGTTCACCAAGGCATGGCGCTACCTCATGGCGTTGTTCGATTCGAAGATCGACGAGAAGGCCGATCCGAAGGTCCAGATCCAGCAGGCGATCGCCGACGCGCAGCGCCAGCACCAGCAGCTCTCCCAGCAGGCCGCGGCCGTCATCGGCAACCAGCGGCAGCTCGAGATGAAGCTCAACCGTCAGCTCGCGGACATCGAGAAGCTGCAGGGTTCCACCCGGCAGGCCCTGCAGATGTCGGATCAGGCCCGTCAGAACGGTGACCTGCAGAAGGCGACCGAGTACGAGAACGCGGCGGAGGCGTTCGCGGCTCAGCTCGTGACCGCCGAGCAGAACGTGGAGGACCTCAAGGGCCTTCACGACCAGTCGCTGCAGGCCGCGGGGCAGGCGAAGAAGGCCGTCGAGCAGAACGCGATGGTCCTGCAGCAGAAGGTCGCGGAGCGCACCAAGCTGCTCAGCCAGCTGGAGCAGGCCAAGATGCAGGAGCAGGTCAGCGCCTCCCTGCAGTCGATGTCCGAGCTCTCCTCCGGTGGTAGCACCCCGAACCTCGACCAGGTCCGCGACAAGATCGAGCAGCGTTACGCCAACGCCCTCGGTTCGGCGGAGCTGGCGCAGAACTCCGTCCAGGGCCGGATGATGGAGATCGAGCAGGCCTCCACCCAGATGGCCGGCCACAGTCGCCTCGAGCAGATTCGTGCCTCGATGAAGGCTGAAGGGGGTCAGCTCGGGCAGGGCGCCGGCTCCGCCGGGCAGCTCGGTCAGGGGCAGGCGGACCCGGCCACGCCTCCCTCACAGCAGCAGCAGGCGCGGACCGAACAGCAGTGATCTGATGGACCACGGGCCGCCGGCGGAGTCGCCGGCGGCCCGTCGTCGTCCGACCAGGAGGGACCCACGTGACCCTGACGGAGTTCCAGGCCAGGACGGTGGAGGCCTTCGGGGAGGTGCGGGCCGCCCACCTGATCCGTACCCATCACCTCGCGGCGTGTGGTGGCCGCACGGCACACGAGGCGATCGACTCGGGCCAGTCGGTCAAGAGCGTCTGGCTGGCGCTGTGCGACGAGTTCGACGTCTCCGAACAACTGCGCTAGTCGTGTTTTCCGGCGTGTCGCTCGACCTCGAACAGGCGTTCTCCTACACTGGTTCATGCGTGACGGTGGGTTCCCGTCGTCCACAGGGCGTCGTCCCTCCACAGGGGACGGTCGTCGGGTCTCGTGCGACCATTCGTGTCGTACCCGACCCGTAACGTCCGCGAGTGAAACCAAACGAAGACCGACCGGCGGCATGCCGGGGTCGAGCACGAACGGAGCAGAAACATGGCAGCAAAGGCCAAGGCGGGTAAGGGCGGGGCCGCCCAGAACCGCGAGCAGGCACTGGAGCTGGCCCTGGCCCAGATCGACAAGGCCTACGGCAAGGGCTCCGTCATGCGGTTGGGGGACGACAGTCGTCCCCCGGTCCAGGTCATCCCCTCGGGGGCGTTGTCGCTCGACGTGGCCCTCGGCGTCGGCGGGTTCCCCCGTGGGCGCGTGGTGGAGATCTACGGACCGGAATCGTCGGGTAAGACCACCGTGGCACTCCACGCGGTGGCCAATGCGCAGGCCGCCGGTGGCATCGCGGCGTTCATCGACGCGGAACACGCGCTCGATCCGGAGTACGCGCGCAAGCTCGGTGTGGATACGGACAATCTGATCGTCTCCCAGCCGGACACCGGTGAGCAGGCTCTGGAGATCGCGGACATGTTGGTCAAGTCCGGTGCGATAGACATCCTGGTCATCGACTCGGTGGCCGCCCTTGTCCCGCGTGCGGAGATCGAGGGCGAGATGGGTGACAGTCACGTGGGCCTGCAGGCCCGCCTCATGAGCCAGGCTCTGCGCAAGATGACCGGCGCACTGCACAGCACCGGTACCACTGCGGTGTTCATCAACCAGTTGCGCGAGAAGATCGGGGTGATGTTCGGCTCGCCCGAGACCACCACGGGTGGTAAGGCGCTGAAGTTCTACGCCTCGGTTCGTCTCGACGTGCGGCGTATCGAGACCCTGAAGGACGGTGCCGACGCGGTCGGTAACCGCACCAAGGTCAAGGTCGTCAAGAACAAGGTTGCTCCGCCCTTCAAGATCGCCGAGTTCGACATCATCTACGGCGAGGGCATCAGCCGTGAGGGCTCGCTCATCGACATGGGCGTGGAGAACGGCTTCATCAAGAAGTCCGGTTCCTGGTTCACCTACGGGCAGGACCAGCTCGGTCAGGGCAAGGAGAATGCGCGTCGCTACCTCCGGGAGAATCCGTCCGTCCGCGATGAGATCGAACGGAAGATCCTGGACAAGCTCAACATCGGGGCCGGTGCCGAGATCGCCGAGATCGAGGCCGGTGCGGACGAGGACGCACCGATCGACGTGGTGCCCGTCGAGTTCTGAGTCCGGTGGACAGGACAGACACCGGGGGGCGGCGCCCGGAGCTCGACACCGATCAGCTCCGGGCGGCCGTCGCCGCGGTCGAGGCGAGACCCTCGCGGTCCGAGGACCTGCCGCCGTTGGCGCCCGAGGCCCACGAGGCCGCCACGGCGGCGTTGCGGCTACTCCGACACCGGCCCCGCAGCGAGCACGAGTTGCGTCGACGACTGCTGGACAAGGAGCACCCGGTCGAGGCCGTCGACGAGGCGCTGGACCGGGTCCGGGTGTGGGGTCTGATCAACGACGCGGAGTTCGCGGCCGAGTGGGTCCGCGGTCGGCGTCGTCGCCGCGGTAAGTCGCGCGGGGCTCTCGAACGGGAACTCCGGGACAAGGGCGTGGCGGAGGCGCATATCGCCGATGCGGTGGCGGATATCGATGTCTCGGAGGATCGCCGGCAGGCGGCCGAACTCGTTCGCGCCCGACTGGCCCGTCGTCGCGGCGGGGCCGGCCCACGTCCGGAGGAAGGGGAGCGTCGCCGACTGGTGGCCTTCCTGGCCCGGCGGGGTTATCCCACGGGGCTGGCCCTGGCCGTGGTGGATGCCGAGTTGGCGGCCCACGCCTCGTCCTGAGTACCCTGGCCTGCGTGAACTCTCTCGTGACCGACCAGCTGCCGGCACACGCGGACGCCCCTGTCGGAGACACCGAACTGCGGACGTACCAGGTGCGCACCTTCGGGTGTCAGATGAACGTCCACGACTCGGAGCGCATGTCCGGGGTTCTCGAAGAAGCCGGATACATCCCGTTCGAGGGAGAGGCCGACCCGTCCGCGGGTGTACTGCCCGACCTGGTGGTCTTCAACACGTGCGCGGTCCGCGAGAACGCGGACAACCGGCTGTACGGAACACTGGGACACCTGCGTCCCTGGAAGGACGTCAACCCCCGGCTCCAGATCGCCGTGGGGGGCTGCCTCGCCCAGAAGGACAAGGACGTCGTGATCTCCCGGGCACCCTGGGTGGACGTCGTCTTCGGCACCCACAACCTCGGCCACCTCGCGACCCTGCTCGACCGCTCCCGGCACAACCAGCGGGCCGAGGTCGAGATCGCGGACTCACTGCAGCACTTCCCGTCGACCCTCCCGGCCACCCGGGACTCGGCGTACGCGGGCTGGGTGTCGGTGTCCGTGGGGTGCAACAACACCTGCACGTTCTGCATCGTCCCCTCGCTGCGCGGCAAGGAGGTCGACCGCCGGCCCGGCGAGGTGCTCGCCGAGGTCCAGGCACTCGCGGACGAGGGCGTCCTCGAGGTCACCCTGCTCGGGCAGAACGTCAACGCGTACGGCCGTTCGTTCCACGATCCGGACGAGCCCTCCGACAAGGGCGCGTTCGCCAAACTGCTCAAGGCCGTCGGCCGGATCGAGGGCATCGAACGCGTGCGGTTCACCTCTCCCCACCCGGCGGAGTTCACCGACGACGTGATCGAGGCCATGGCCACCACGCCCACGGTGTGCCCGCAGCTGCACATGCCGCTCCAGTCCGGCTCGGACAGGGTGCTTCGTGCCATGCGCCGCTCCTACCGGTCGGAGAAGTTCCTCGGCATCATCGACCGGGTACGCGCCGCGATGCCCGAGGCCGCCATCACGACCGACATCATCGTGGGGTTCCCCGGAGAGACCGAGGAGGACTTCCAGGCGACACTCGACCTGGTCGAGAAGGCCCGGTTCTCCAGTGCGTTCACCTTCCAGTACTCGCCGCGGCCGGGTACCCCGGCGGCCACGATGGAGAACCAGATCCCCAAGGCGGTGGTACAGGAGCGCTACGAGCGTCTGATCGCCCTGCAGGAGCGGATCACCCTGGAGGAGAACCGGGCACTGGTCGGACGGGAGGTGGAGGTGCTCGTCACCGCGGACGAGGGCCGGAAGGACGCCGCCACCGCACGGATGACCGGGCGTGGCCGCGACGGACGTCTCGTGCACTTCACACCGAACGGCGAACACGCGACGAGAATCCGCCCCGGCGACGTCATCACCACGACCATCACCGCCGCCGCACCCCACCACCTCCTCGCCGACGGCGGGGTGCTGGGTCACCGCGCCACGCGGGCGGGAGACCGCCACGAGGCGGGGGAGAAGCCCGAGACCCCACCGATCGGCGTGGGACTCGGCCTGCCCACAGTGCGCCGAGACACCCCGACCGCCGACGTCACCGAGAAGGGATGCCCCACATGAACACCGAGGATCGCCCCGATCCCATCGCCGGGATCATGGAAGTCACCCGCAACGCGGAGTCGGAGATGCGGAGACAGGACCGCATCCTCGGCCGGACCCTCGTGATCGGACGCGCCTATCTCGCGTCGACGATCCTCATCGTTCTGCTGGCCGTGTTCCTGGTCCTGCCACACAGTGCCGGGGTGCGCGGGTTCGACGTGTTGTTCTTCACCGAGGCGGCACGTGAACAGCAGACCTCGTTGCCGTCCCACATCTTCGTCCTGTTGTACTCGGTGGGAACCGTATTCTTCGGTGGCGTCATGATCCTCACCCAGAAGTGGTGGGCCGCAGGGATCGCCTGGAGCGCCACCTGCGTGGCCGCGGTGTACGGCGTACTGGCCATCTGGCTGCGGCAGTCCGGTCGCGGCCCCGACCCGGATTTCCAGGGATTCGGCGGCCCCGGCATCGGTCTCTACCTGAGCGAGATCCTGCTGGTCCTCCTCATCGGCACCCTCGCGGGAGTGCTCTGGTCCCGCACGCCGGAGCAGCGCGACCTGGAGGAGTTCGCCCGCGCGGGCGAGGGCCGCTGATCTCACCGTCCGAGTACACGAGCGGCGGGGTGCTCCGGGACCCCGCCGCTCGTGTCATGCGCGGACAGACTCAACGGGTGTCGACGGCCTTCTCGGCGGTCTCGGCCCACTCGCGCCACTGGGCTGCCTGCGCACGGGCGCTCCGCGCTTCCTCGGTCCTGCCCGCGGCGTCCGCCTTGTCGGCCTGGTCCTCAAAGTCCCGCACGCGATCCCAGAACTGGCCGGCTCGCGCCTTGGCCTCGGGGTCGGTGCGGCGCCACTCGGTGTCAGCCGCGTCGGAAACGGCCTTCTCGATCGCGCGGATCCGACCCTCGAGCTCGCCCATCCGATTGCGCGGAACCTTGCCGATCTCCTCCCAGCGCGACTGGAGTTCGCGCAGTGCGGAGCGGGCCCCCGCGAGGTCGGCACCGGGATCGATGCGCCCCTCGTACTCCTTGAGAAGTGCCTCCTTGGCGGTGGCGTTCTCCTCGAACTCCGCATCGCGTTCCGCCGCTGCCGCGTGCCGGGCGTCGAAGAAGGTGTCCTGTGCCGCCTTGAAACGCTTCCACAACGCATCATCGGCGTCGCGGGGCGCCCGTCCGGCCGCCTTCCACTCGTCCATCAGCCGGCGGTAGGCGGTGGCGGTCTCGTTCCAGTCCGTGGACCCCGACATGGCCTCGGCCCGCTCGACCAGCTGCTCCTTGACGCGTTTGACCGAGGCACGATTGCGGTCCAGCTCGGCGAAGTGCGACCCGCGGCGCCGGTTGAAGGCCTCCCTGGCCCTGGAGAACCGCTTCCACAGGAGGTCATCGGTCTTGCGGTCGATCCCGCGGATGGTCTTCCATTCCTCCAGGATCGCCCGGAGACGGTCACCGGCGGCCTTCCACTGCGTCGACGACGCGGCGATCTCCTCGGCCTCGGCCGCGAGCACCTCTTTACGGGCGATCGCAGCGGCACGCTGATCGTCCTTGCGCTGCCGGGCCTCGGCCTCGACCTCGAAGGAACGCTCGATCACCGTCGCGACACGCGCGGAGAGCGAGTCCAGGTCGCCCACCACCGCGGCGTCCGGGATCTGCTCCGCGAGCGACTTGGCCGACGACCGTGTCTTTCGAGCGTCCTGGGGGTGGGTGTCCAGGCGGGTCTCCAGCAGCGCCACCTCGGCTGCGAGCTCGTCGAACCGCAGACCGAAATGTGCCAGCCCCTCCGCGGGCTCCCCGGCCTGCCAGGAACCGACCTGACGCTCGCCGTCCGCGGTGCGTACGAACACGGCGCCGGACTCGTCGATCCGGCCCCACTCGGACGGGTCGGATGCCCGGGCGGCCCGTGCCTCGGGGGCCGCCGCCGGCCTCGGCGCGACCTTGCGTGCCAGTGCGGCCGGAGACGGCGTCCCCGGACGCGGACCCGGACGCGGTCCGGGGGTCGGCGAGGTCCCGCCGGAGTCCTGACCGCCCGGGGCGGTGGATGACTGGTCGCTCATCTGGTCCTCGTTTCCTTCTGCCGCGTGACACGGCACCATCGCCGGACTCGTCTCCCGGCCAACGCCACGCCGCCGGCTCAGCTCGACGGCATCCTCCTAGTGTGTACCAACCCGCCGTGATTCGTCGGCTGTATCCCCACCTGATGTCCGAAGCGGGGGACGACCGCGTACGCGCACCGGTTGCGGCGGGGACACGGCTTCGGCACCACGCAGGCGAAAAGGGGAGCGACTCACCGGTGCCGGACCGGTGACCGGCGCGGGTCAGTAGGATTTCATCACGTGAGCAGTCCAGTCGTCCTGATCCCCGGCGCCCCGGTGCTCGTCCCGGAACTGTCCGGTGCGGCGGCGGCCGAAAGCGCCCGCCAGGTCGAGCACACCCGCGAGCTGATCCGCGAGGCCTCGCGAGACCGTACGCGCGTCGTGGTGGTGGGCACCGACCAGCAGCTGCGGGCGGGTGCCGGTACGCGCACCTCCCTGATCCGCTGGGGGGCGGACGTGAGCGTGGGCCGGACACAGGATCCGCCGGCCGCACCAGGCACCGTCCCCGATGCCGCGCTTATCGCGTGGTGGCTGCTCGACACCAGCGGATCGGACCTTCCGCGCACGTTCTCGGGCGTGTACGGGCAGTCCCCCACACCGCCGGAGGCGGACCGAGGCGACCTCGTCGTCGTCGTGGCCGACGGCCCCGCGTCACTCACCCCCCGTGCGCCCGTCCCCGAGGACCCGCGCGGCGTGGCGCTGGACGCGGCTCTCGCCGACTGGGTGCGGACGGGGGGCGACCTACCCGACCCCGGGCCGGACGTGGCCGAGGACATCGGCTGGTGGACCCGACCGGCATGGCGGGTACTCGCCGGACTCGTCGGGCACCGCCGCGCCGCAGAGTCCGTCTCGTGGGCTCCCTTCGGGGTCGGATACCACGCGGCGCGATGGGCACCCGGGGCCGAGAGCGGACCGTCCGGGACGCAACCCACCGGGGCGGGCGCATGACCACCACGAGACCGATCGCGGTGGTGGGGGCGACCGGCACCGGCAAATCCGACCTCGCCCTGGACCTCGCCCGACACCTGGGCGGCGAGGTGGTCAACTGCGACGCCATGCAGCAGTACCGGGGCATGGACATCGGGACCGCCAAACTGCCCGTCGGCCGACGTCGCGGCATACCCCATCACCGACTGGACGTGCTCGAGGTGACCGAGACGGCGAGCGTCGCCGACTTCCGCATCGCGGCCGAGCGCGAGATCGCCGAGATCCGGGCCCGTGGCGTCGTCCCGATCCTGTGCGGCGGATCGATGATGTACCTGCAGGCGCTGATCGACGGATGGGCGATCCCGGACACCGATCCCCGGATCCGGGCCCGCTACGAACGCCGCCTCGAGGAGATAGGGGTGGCCGCCCTGCACGAGGAACTGGCGCGCGTCGATCCCGAGGCCGCACGCACCATCCTGCCGACGGACCCGCGGCGCACCGTCCGCGCACTGGAGGTGGTGGAAATCACCGGGAAACCGTTCTCCGCCTCCCGTCCGACCATCGGCGAACCGCGGTGGGGGACCCGCATTCTCGGTGTGCGCTGTGCGCTGGACGAACTCGACCGACGACTGGAGGCCCGCACCGCGCGGATGTTCGCCGACGGTCTGGTCGACGAGGTGCGGACGCTGGTCCAAGCCGGGTTGCTCGAGGGTGTCACCGCCCGCCGTGCGATCGGCTACGCGCAGGTGCTCGACGAGATGGACGACGACCTGCGGATCGATGAGCAGGGCCTGCGGCGCGCCGAGGAGAGGACCTTCATCGCGACCCGCCGCTACGTTCGGCGGCAGCGATCGTGGTTCGGCCGTGATCACCGCATCCGGTGGATCGACACCGACACCGCCCGCGACACCGGCGCACCCACGCCGTTGGACGCGGCCCTGGACATCCTCGGACAGGAGGATCCATGAGTGAGCCGACAGGTGGCCGGTCCCGCGTGCAGGCGGTGGACCGGGCCTTCGCCCTGCTCGACGCCCTCTCCCTGCGCGGCGGCCGGGCCACCCTCGGCGACCTGGTCGCGGACACGGGACTCGCCGCCGCGACGGTGCACCGGCTGTGCGGCACGCTCACCGACAGCGGTCACCTCCGCCGGGACGCCGGCCGCGACTACCTGTTGGGCCCCCGGCTGCAGCGGGTCGGCGACGCCGCTCGTCGCGCGACGCTCGCCTGGGCCGAGCCGGTGCTCACCGCCGTGGTGGCCGGCACGGGGGAGACCGCCAACATGGCGGTCCGCGAGGGCGACGGGGTCGTGTATCTCGCCCAGGTGCCCTCGCCGCACTCGATGCGGATGTTCACCGAGGTGGGGCGCCGGGTCGAGGTGCACTGCACCGCCGTGGGCAAGGCCCTGGTGGCCGGTGACGACGACGACGAGGTGCGCGCGATGCTCAGGCGGGCCGGGATGCGCCGCTACACCGCGTCGACCATCACCGACCCCGACGATCTGGTGGCCGAGCTCGCACGGGTACGGCGCTCGGGGTTCGCGACGGACGAGTCCGAACAGGAAGAGGGGGTGCGCTGCGTGGCGATCGCAGTGGGCACCGGCGCGGCCGCGTTCGCGGTCTCGGCCTCCGGCCCCGAGGCCCGGTTCACCAGAGACCGCAGGGACGCCGCGGTGGGGATCCTGCAGGCGGCGGTGGCCGGTCTGAAGCCCTGACCGGCGACCGGCTTGACGCCGCCCTACCCGGAGGCGACGCCCACCCGGTCACGACGCCCACCCGGAGACGACGCCGCCGCCCGCCCGGTAGCTCGGGTGGGCGGCGGCGTCGTGTCGATCGTGCCCCGTCGGTCGCCGCGCCGTGCGACCGGTGGGCCGGTGAGGGTCGGTGTGCCTCACCGACCCCGGTGCCTCACTGGCCGTTCGCGGCCTTGAACTCGCGCCGACGGCGGTGCAGGATCGGCTCGGTGTAGCCCGAGGGCTGCGTGGTGCCCTCCAGGATGAGCTCGCGGGCGGCCTGCCAGGCGATGGACTCCTCGACGTTCGGGGCCATGTTCCGGTAGGCGTCGTCGCCGGCGTTCTGGGCGTCGACGACCTCGGCCATGCGTCGCAGCGAGTCCTCGACGAACTCGGCGGAGACGATCCCGTGGCGGATCCAGTTGGCCAGCAGCTGCGAGGAGATGCGCAGGGTGGCGCGGTCCTCCATGAGGTTGACGTCGTGGATGTCCGGCACCTTGGACACGCCGATACCCTGCTCGACCCAGCGCACCACGTAGCCGAGGATCGTCTGGCAGGAGTTGTCGACCTCCTCCTTCTTCTCCGCGTCCGACCAGTTGGTGTCGGTCGCGAGCGGAATGGTGAGGATCTCGTCCACGGTGGCGCGGGGTCCACCGGCCAGGAGCTCCTCCTGGCGCGTCATCACGTTGACCCGGTGGTAGTGCGTGGCGTGGAGCGTCGCACCGGTCGGGGAGGGGACCCAGGCCGTGTTGGCGCCTGCCCGGGGCTGGCCGATCTTCTCGGCGAGCATCTCGGCCATGAGGTCGGTCTTGGCCCACATGCCCTTACCGATCTGGGCTCGGCCGCGCAGACCGCAGGCCAGGCCGGAGTCGACGTTGAAGTCCTCGTAGGCGTTCATCCACGTCGCGGACTTCATCTCCGCCTTGCGGATCATCGGCCCGGCCTCCATCGAGGTGTGGATCTCGTCACCGGTGCGGTCGAGGAACCCGGTGTTGATGAACACCACGCGCTCGGTGGCCTCGGCGATGCAGGCCGGGAGATTGACCGAGGTGCGCCGCTCCTCGTCCATGATGCCCACCTTGAGGGTGTTGGCCGGCAGGCCGAGCAGCTTCTCGACGCGGCCGAACAGCTCGGTGGTGAACGCGACCTCGGCAGGGCCGTGCTGCTTGGGCTTGACGATGTAGATCGAGCCCGTGCGGCTGTTGCCCCGCTCGTTGCCCTCGGCGATTCCGTGCATCGCGGCGAGCGAGCTGATGATCGCGTCGAGGATGCCCTCGGGCATCTCGTTGCCCTCCGCGTCGAGCACGGCGGGGTTGGTCATGAGGTGTCCGACATTGCGCACGAACAGCATCGAGCGACCGTGCAGGCGGACCTCTCCGGAGCCGTCGGCCGCGGTGTAGACGCGGTCGTCGTTGAGCACGCGGGTGAACGTCCTGCCGTCCTTGGTGATCTCCTCGGCCAGGTCGCCCTTCATGAGGCCGAGCCAGTTGCTGTAACCGAGCGTCTTGTCCTCCGCGTCGACCGCGGCCACCGAGTCCTCGAAATCCATGATCGTGGTCACGGCGGACTCGAGGACGACGTCCTTGACACCGGCGGAGTCGGTCGAGCCGATCGGGGAGTCCGCGTCGATCTGGATGTCGATGTGCAGGCCGTTGTTGCGCAGCAGCACCGAGGACGGGCCGGCGGGGTCGCCGAGGTACCCGACGAACTGTGCCGCGTCCTTCAGCCCGGTGGTGGAGCCGTCGGCGAGTGTGACCTGCAGGGCCCCGTCGACGACCGCGTACCCCGTCGTACCGACGTGGCTGCCGTTCGCGAGCGGGGTCGCGTCGTCCAGGAACTCACGGGCCCAGGCGATGACCTTGTCGCCGCGGACCTTGTTGTAGGACGAGCCCTGCTCGGCTCCGTCGGTCTCCGGGATCGCGTCCGTGCCGTAGAGCGCGTCGTACAGCGAACCCCAGCGGGCGTTCCCGGCGTTGATCGCGAACCGGGCGTTCGTGACCGGCACGACCAACTGCGGGCCGGCGACGGTGGCGATCTCCTCGTCCACGTCGGCGGTGGTCACGGAGACCGACTCCGGTGCGGGGACCAGGTATCCGATCTCCTGCAGGAACGCCTTGTATGCGGCCGGGTCGATGGGGGCCGGGTTCTCCTTGTGCCACGTGTCGATCTTCGACTGCAGGTCGTCGCGCACCTCCAGCAGCTCGCGGTTCCGGGGTGCGAGGTCGGTGAAGATCTCCGCCGCGCCGGCCCAGAACGCGTCGGGGTCGACCCCGGTTCCCGGGATCGCCTGCGAGTTGACGAAGTCGTACAGGACCTTGTCGACTCGGATTCCGCCGACGGTAATGCGATCGGACATCGATGCTCTCCTCTGGTCAGGGGATCGTTCTCGGGTCCGACTCTAATCGGCCACTGTGACGGGTACATATGGCTTTTCCGCAGTGTGGAACGCTCTCGATTCCGAGTAGGGTTCCACGCATGGCACGGGATGACTCGGCGGCTCCGACCGGTATCGACTTCATCAAGGGGCACGGCACCCTCAACGACTTCGTCATACTCGCGGACGACCACGCCGAACTGGATCTCGACGAGTCACTCGTGCGAGCCCTGTGCGATCGCCGGGCGGGAGTAGGCGCGGACGGGGTCCTCCGGATCGCGAACGCCGGTGACCTCGTGCGTCACCGGGTGCTCGACGCCCTGCCCCCGGGCGTGCACGCATCGGACTGGTTCATGGACTACCGGAACGCCGACGGCTCGATCGCGGAGATGTGTGGCAACGGGGTGAGGGTGTTCGCCCACGCCCTGGTCGCGACGGGACGAGCCGAGCAGGGCGTGATCCGGGTCGGCACACGGGCGGGCCTTCGTCCGGCCGCGATTCTGACTCATGCCGGGGACCGCGCCGTCGTGAGGGTCGACATGGGAGAACCGACGTTGCTCGGGGTCTCCTCGGTGCAGTGGGGCGAGCACGCGTTCGCCGGGGTGGCGGTCGACATGGGCAACCCCCATCTCGCCTGCGTGGTTCCCGGGCTCGGGGAGGACGCTCTGGCGAAGCTGCCGGTCCACGAACGGCCGGTGTACGACTCCGACTTCTTTCCCGATGGTGTCAACATCGAGATCGCGACCCCTGTGGTCGGCGGACGCGTGACGATGCGGGTACACGAACGAGGCGCGGGGGAGACGATGTCCTGCGGCACCGGTATCGTCGCGACCGCCGTGGCTGCTCTGGCCGATTCCGGCCGGGCCACAGGAGAAGTCACCGTGGCCGTGCCCGGCGGCGAGGTCGAGGTGGAACTCCGCGACGGCGGATCCGCTCTCACCGGACCGTCCGCGTTGGTCGCCCACGGGACGTTCCACCCCACCCGGCTCCAGTCGACCGGGATGACTCACTCGTAGGACGACCGCGAGCGGCCGGCTTCTCGTGTGCGGGCGTGACCGCGTCTTTTGTGAGAAGATGGGCGGGAATGACTGATCACTTCGCGGCCACGGGTCGCCCACTTGACGACCTCGATCCCTCCATCGGCGAGCTGCAGCTCGAGGAACGTTCCTCGCTGCGGCGTGTCGGAGGGCTCTCCACCGAACTACAAGACGTCCACGACGCCGAGTATCGGCAGCTCCGGCTCGAACGCGTCGTGCTGGTGGGTGTCTGGACCGAGGGCTCAGCCGCCCAGGCGGACGCCGCGATGGCCGAGCTGGCCCAGCTCGCGGAAACCGCCGGTTCCGAGGTGTGCGATGCCCTGATCCAGCGTCGGGACAAGCCCGATGCATCGACCTATATCGGCTCCGGGAAGGTCAACGTCCTCAAGGACGTCATAGCCGCCACGGGCGCGGACACCGTCATCTGCGACGGTGAGCTGACCGGCGGCCAGCTCCTGGCGTTGGAGAAGGCGGTGAACGTCAAGGTCATCGACCGCACCGCCCTGATCCTGGACATCTTCGCCCAGCACGCCACGAGCCGGGAGGGTAAGGCCCAGGTCTCTCTCGCGCAGATGGAGTACATGATGCCCCGGCTGCGAGGCTGGGGTGAGTCGCTGTCGCGCCAGGCCGGTGGTCGGGCCGGCAGCAACGGCGGAGTGGGACTTCGTGGACCGGGCGAGACCAAGATCGAGACGGACCGCCGTCGTATCCGGGAACGGATGGCGAGGTTACGTCGCGAGATCAAGGGCATGAAGCAGGCGCGCGACACCAAACGTCATCGTCGGCGGGCCACACCGGTGCCGTCGATCGCGATCGCCGGGTACACGAATGCCGGCAAGTCCAGTCTGCTGAACAGGATCACCGGCGCCGGTGTGCTGGTGCAGGACGCGCTGTTCGCGACGCTGGACCCCACCACCAGACGCGCCGACCTCCCCGATGGTCGGACGGTGGTCTTCACGGACACCGTGGGATTCGTCCGCCATCTGCCCACACAGCTCGTGGAGGCCTTCCGCTCCACTCTGGAAGAGGTCGTGGACTCGGAGCTCCTGCTCCATGTGGTCGACGGCTCCGATGCCTTCCCACTCCGACAGATCGAGTCGGTGCGGCGGGTGATCAACGAGGTCGTCGAGGACCAGAATGCCGAACGGCCCCGCGAGCTGGTGGTGATCAACAAGATCGACGTCGCCGACCCTCTGGTGTTGGCCGAGTTGCACCACGCGGTCCCCGACGGCGTGTTCGTCTCCGCAGCGACAGGAGAGGGCATCGACGAACTCCTGACGACGATCATGGAGATCATCGCCTCCGGCGACACCGAGGTCACGCTGCAGGTCCCCTATTCGCGCGGTGACATCGTCTCTCGTGTCCATGCCGAGGGTGCGGTACTGGAGGAGACGCATACTCAGGACGGCACCCGGATTCGGGTTCGGTTACCGAAGTCGGTCGCGGGTGAACTGAACGATTTCGTGGACGACGGGACGCACGACGGCGCCGCCTGACCCCGGGGAACCGGAACAGGCGGCGCTCGTCGAGTCGTGGGCGTCCCGAGCCGTCAGAGCTTGCGGAAGACGGTCACCACTTTGCCCAACACGGTGGCGTGCTCGCCCGGGATCGGGCTGAAAGACGGATTGTGGGGCAGGAGCCACACCCCGGTCTCGTCCTTGCGGAAGGTCTTGACCGTCGCCTCGCCGTCGATCATCGCGGCGACGATCTCCCCGTTGTCCGCTACGTTCTGCTGCCGGACCACCACGTAGTCCCCGTCACAGATCGCGGCGTCGATCATGGACTCGCCCACGACCTTGAGCATGAACAGCTCCCCGGAGCCCACCAGTTCCGCCGGGAGGGGGAACACCTCTTCCACGGCCTGTTCGGCGAGAATCGGGCCCCCGGCGGCGATACGTCCCAGTACGGGGACGTAGACGGGCTTCGCGGCTCCGGCCGGGCGGTCCGGCGCGGGTGCGGGCGCCCGTCGCGCCCTGGCCTTCTGTCCCGGTACACCGTGCACGTCGACCGCCCGCGGCTTGTGCGGGTCGCGGGTCAGGAACCCCTTCTTCTCGAGTGCGCGCAACTGATAGGCGACGGACGAGGTGGACTGCAGGCCGACCGCGTCACCGATCTCCCGGATGCTCGGCGGGTATCCACGGTCCTTGACCGTGTCGTAGATGTGTAGCAACACGCTCTTCTGGCGCGGCGTGAGCGACTCGAAGTCCTGCTTGGGCATGGTGTCTTCCTTTCAGCGAATGGGTGTTCGACCTCTGTCCCTGCCTACACCTTAGACGGTGAATCGCCGTCTCGCCACACGTCTGTTCGAAGTATTTTCCGATCAGATGGTGACCGTGTCGGAGTCGCGTGGTACAAACTAGTCAGTGTTCGAGTTCGAACGGAGAATTCGATGCGAGAAAACGGGTGTGCGAATGTGTGTCGTACAGCCTGTCGAGTAGGGAGTTGTCATGGTCGTTCAGGAACTGCAGTCGTGCCCCGAGGTCACGCCGCCGTGGACCGGTGTCTGCCCCGTGGGGCACGGGCTCGGGGAGATACGCGCGGGCCGGCCTGGTGTACTCGCCCCCGCCGCTCGTCAGGCACCGGTGGGTCCGCGGAAGCGGCCACCCGCACGTTCGGGGTCCGGCCTGGCCCGGGTGCCGCGAAGCGCCGGCCGGGTTCGTCCGGTGACTTCGGCCCCGGGCGCGCCGGTGCGTGCGGTCCCGGTTCGAGCGGCGGGACGCGCTCCGGGCGCTCCCGGGACCCGAGTTCTCATCCGGGCGACGCCGGCCGCGCGAGCATGTCGCGTCGTGGCCCCTCCCCGCGCCGGCGTCGTTGATGATGTGCCCACGTGGGTCCTGGTGTCCTGCGGGATGATCGTCGGTGTGCTCATGCTCCTCGCCCTGGCCGTCCTGGGAGGACCCGCCTACGCGTGACCGATGGCGGGTCCTCTTAGACTGGGCGGGGGACGGCACACCGCACGTCCCCACACCGGCGGGCGAACCGCTCCCGGCGTGAAGTCCGGTCGACGAAGGGCGGAACGGGAATGTACTGCCCGACATGCCATCACGAGGACTCCCGCGTGATCGACTCACGGTCGGTCGACGGGGGACAGGCGATCAGGCGCCGTCGTGAGTGCCCGGAATGCGGGCACCGGTTCACCACCCTCGAGACCCCCTTGCTCACCGTCCTCAAACGAAACGGCGTCACCGAGTCCTTCAGCCGGGACAAGGTCGTCCGCGGTGTCCGGCGTGCCTGTCAGGGGCGCTCGGTGGACGAGGACGCACTCCGCCGTCTCGCGCAGCAGGTGGAGGACGCGGTCCGGGCCAAGGGCGCATCCGAGGTGCCCGCCCACGAGATCGGGCTGGCCATCCTGGGGCCGCTGCAGGATCTCGACGAGGTCGCCTATCTCCGATTCGCCTCGGTCTACAAGCAGTTCAGCTCTGCGGATGATTTCGAACGCGAGATCATAGCGCTCCGTGAGCGGCGAGCCATCAGATGACCCGACGATAACCGGGGCACTGCATCCCCCGGCCGCACGGCACGGGCAAGGCACGGGCCGCGGGACTGTACGGCTCAGCGAGAGGGCCTGGCGCCCAGCGCAGCCCTGATGGCTCTGTCGATCCTCTCGGCGGAGACCGATCGCGCCGTGCCGAGCGACTGTGCGAAGAGCCCCACGCGATACTCGGCCAGCATCCATCTGAGGTCCCGTGCGGCCCGCCCTCCGCCGGGCCGAGCGCGAAGGGTCGTGCAGGCCTCCTCCACCGCGCTCTCCGACCGGGCCAGGCGATCGGAGAGTTCCCGGTGCCGTGCGGGTGATTTCTCGGCCAGGTCCAGCCGGAGATCCACGGCACGGACGTGACGGTCCAGATGTGGCAGGACCGAGGCCGGATGTCGGGCGAGGAAGCCCTCACCGACCAGGAAGTCCAGGCTGGGACGGACCGCCGTCGCGATCTCCCGGGTAGCGTCGTCCAGTCTCAGGGACACCTTCTGCGCGGACACGAGAGCGGGAGCCACCGCGGAGATCGCCTGCGCCACCGCACCCGGGATCTGTGCACGAGCGGCCGCCCGAAGGTGTTCGAAATCAGCCACCGCGAGCACCGGAGCACCTCTTCTCCCGGCGATCAGACGGGCTGCGGCAGCCAGTGCCGCGTCCGAGACCAGTGCGTCGATCCCGCCGTACGGGTACTGACTGAGGGCGAGCCGCTCCTGGACCGGGCGCCCCCGCAGAATCGACGCGCCGGACACGAGGTCGGTCGTCACCAGCGAGAGCACGGCCTTCGCCTGGACCGCCCGCCGCTCCTCCCGCGTTGCACAGGCCATCCGGTGGATCCCGTCCGAACCGACCCGCAGGGCGGGGTAGACAGTCACCTCCACGCCGTCCACGGTCCCGGTCACCGAATCCGGTAGATCGCCGATCGAGTCCGCGGTCCACTCCCGATGCGGCCCGTCATCGGGGACGAGCCGCCGGTTGAGGGTGGCGCGTACCTGCTCCGTGAGCCGGGCCCGCAGCTCCTTGAGGTCCGTCCCGGCCTCCACCACGGTCTCACCCTCGACGATCTCGAACCGGACCACCAGATGCTCGGGCAGCTGCTCCGGCCGGAACTCGCGGGGATCCACGGTCGTGCCGATCCGGGCGGACAGCGCTTCGGCCAGTGCCACCGTCAGCGGCGCCGACCGTGGGGTGAGATCGCCGGCCAGCAGCGCGGCGTACTCGGCCGGCGGGGAACACATCCGGCGCAGATACTTCGGCAGTGTCCGCAACATCTCCGTGTAGAGCTCCTCACGGAGGCCCGGGACCAACCATTCGAAACCGGCGGCGGTCACCGACGAGAGCTGGGGGAGCGGGATACGAACGGTGATCCCGTCAGCGGCACCACCGGGCTCGAACTCGTAGCGGAGCTCGAAGCGACGCTCGCCCTGCAGCCAATAGGGAGGGAACGCCGCGGCGTCGGGTGCCGACTCCGAGGTACGGATGTCCTCGGGAGTGAGACGCAGAGCCTCCGGAACGCGGTGCCCCTTCTTCTTCCACCACGACTCCAGGTGCCTGCCCGAGGTGATGTCCTTCGGCAGCCGCTCGAGGTAGAAGGCCACCACCGCCTCGTCGTCGATCACCAGATCGCGGCGACGACTCCGCGTCTCCAGCTCGCGGGCCTCCTCGACCGCCCGGGTGTTCTCCAGGATCACCGGCACCCGGGTCTGCCATCGCCCCTCGACGATGCCGTGGCGTACCAACATCTCCCTGGCCAACGGCGCGTCCACCCGGGACAACAGAATCCGACGCGCCTCGACCACCGTGAGCCCCAGCAGGAGGACCTTCTCGTAGGCCATCGCCGCGCCCCGGGTGTCCGACCAGTGGGGTTCGGAGTACTGCGTGCGGACCAGATGCCCACCGAGCTGCTCGATCCATGCAGGGTCTATCCGGGCCACATCTCGCGCCCACAGGCGGGAGGTCTCCACGAGCTCGGAGGCCATCACCCAGCGTGGGGGCCTGCGTGCGAGATCCGATCCCGGGAAGATCTGGAACCGGATGCCCCGGGTTCCGCGGAACTCGCGGGTCTCCTCGTCACGCATCCCGATGTTGGTCAGCAGGCCCGCCAGGATCGCCTTGTGGAGATCGTCCTCCGAGGCGGCTCCGGAGGCCGGGTGCCAGCCGTTCTCACGGCACATACTCCGCAGCTGGGCATGGAGATCCTGCCACTCTCGGATACGCAGCCAGTGCAGATACTCGGCCCTGCACATCCTGCGGAAGGCGCTCCCCGACAGCTCCCGTCGCTGCTCGGTGAGGTAACGCCACAGATTCAGGTAGCCGAGGAAGTCCGAGCTCTTGTCGGCGAACCGACGGTGGAACCGGTCGGCCTTGTCGCGTTCCTCGGCGGGCCGCTCGCGAACGTCCTGCACCGTCAGCGCGGCGACCACCACGAGCACGTCGCCGAGCGAACCGTTGCGATGGCCCTCCACCACCATGCGCGCGAGTCGGGGATCGAGCGGGAGCACCGCCATGTCGCGGCCGACCCGGGTGAGCTGCGGCCGGTCGTCGTCGCCGACCCTCAACGCACCCAGCTCGGTGAGCAGCGTCATCCCGTCACGGACCGACTTGCGGTCGGGAGGTTCCACGAAAGGAAAGTCGTCCACCGGCCCGAGGTCGAGGTCCGCCATGGACAGGATCACCGACGCGAGGTTGGTGCGCAGGATCTCGGGGTCGGTGAACTCCGGCCGGGACTCGAAGTCCTCCTGCGAGTACAGCCGGATGCAGATTCCGTCCGCCACACGACCGCAGCGGCCGGCCCGCTGGGCGGCCGAGGCCTGCGAGACCGGCTCGATCGGCAGGCGTTGGACCTTGGTGCGGGTCGAGTACCGCGAGATCCGGGCCAGCCCGGTGTCCACCACATAGCGGATCCCGGGGACGGTCACCGAGGTCTCCGCGATGTTGGTGGACAGGACGACACGACGTGACGAGTGGGAGCGGAACGCCTTCTGCTGCTCGGCCGCGGTGAGACGCGCGAACAACGGGAAGATCTCCGTGTCCCGGAACTTCCGGCCGCGTAGGACCTCCTCGGCGTCGCGGATCTCCCGTTCACCGGACAGGAACACCAGGACGTCGCCGTCGTCCTCGCGCAGGAGCTCGGCGACGGCGTCGGCGAGCGCGTCGAGCGGATCCAGATCCACCACGCGGTCGCCGTGTTCCACCCGGAGCGGCCGGTAGCGGATCTCGACGGGGTAGGTGCGGCCCGAGACCTCGATCACCGGCGCCGGACGGCCGTCCGGATCCGCGAAGTGGCGGGCGAAGCGTTCGGGGTCGATCGTCGCCGAGGTGATGACGAGTTTGAGGTCGGGACGCCTCGGCAGGATCTGCTTGAGGTAGCCGAGCAGGAAGTCGATGTTGAGACTGCGTTCGTGTGCCTCGTCGATGATGATCGTGTCGTACGCGCGCAACAGTCGGTCACGGCGGATCTCCGCGAGCAGCACGCCGTCGGTCATGAGCTTGACCACGGTGTCCGGTCCGGTGCGGTCGTCGAAGCGGACGGCGGAGCCGACGACGCCCCCGATCCGTACCCCGAGTTCGTCGGCGATGCGTTCCGCGACCGACCGGGCCGCGAGTCGACGGGGCTGGGTGTGCCCGATCATCCCGCGGACACCGCGTCCCAGCTCGAGGCAGATCTTGGGGATCTGGGTGGTCTTGCCCGAGCCGGTCTCGCCGGCGATCACCACGACCTGGTTGTCGCGGATGGCGTCGGCGATCTCGTCCCTGCGCGCACTGACCGGCAGCTGCGCGGGATACTCCGGTGTGGGGATCGAGGCGGCGCGGCGGGCGAGACGATCGGCGGCCGTGGTGACACGGGCGTCGAGTTCGGGCAGTTGATCGGCACGGGCGCGCCTGATCCGGCTGCGGAGCCGGTGGGCGTCGAGGGTGCCGACCTCGTCGAGCCGCAGGAGAAGTTCGTGGCGGGCCCGGCGGAGCTCAGGGGAGGGCGCGGAGGACGACATGGTGCCCGCAAGGATATAGATCCCGGCGAGCTGGTCAGCCGGCGCCGCTGTCCCGGCGGGACTGGAGGCGTGCGTAGCGTTCGTGGAGCCGCTCCCGGATCTCGTCCGGTTCGTAGGCGCGCCGTTGGCGTTCGGACCTGGCGACGAGGATCCCGGTGGCGGCGACCCCGGCCACGCCCGCTGCACCGATGACCTTGAGCCACTGCCGTCCCCGAGGAGTCATGGGGCAACTGTATGCGGCGGGGGTGTCACTGCTGGCAGGATCGCGGCATGAGCGTCGACACCGTTCCGTTGGCCGCTGCCGCAGAGCGCACCCGGACGGGGGATCTGTGGGTGTTCCGCGGTCGTTCGACGGCGGACAGACTCATCCAGACCCTCACCAACGCGCCGGTGAACCACGTGGGGGTGGCGGTGGTCCTGGACGACCTGCCGCCCCTGCTGTGGCACGCCGAGATGGGCAGGGCGCTACCGGATGTGTGGACGGGGCGGCGGCAACGCGGCGTGCAGTTGCACGACCTGGAGGACGCGGTTCGTCAGTGGACCGGGCCGTACGGGCAGCGGGCGTGGTTCCGGCAGATCAGCCCGGAGGTGGGGCCGGAGCAGGAGGATGCGCTGCTCGAGTCGATCGCGCGGCTGAACGGGGTGTCGTTCCCGTCCGCGGGGCGACTGACCGCGCGGTGGGTGCGCGGCCGCCGGGGTCGGCGACGTCCCCTGCCGACCCGGGCCGCTCGGGCGCGCCGCGACACCGCAGGCCCGGCGATGAGAGTCGAGGCCGCGTATTGCGCCGAGGTGGTGGGCGTTACCCTCGAATCCATGGGGGTGTTGCTCCCGGCCGGGGACACGAGCTGGTACGACCCGGGACGGTTCTGGAGCGGCGACGATCTGCCGCTGGCGCCCGGCTGGGCCTACGGCCGCGAGATCACTGTGACCGTAGGCCCTGCGACACCACGGCGCTGAGCTCGGCCTCGACGTCCTCCGGGGCCACGACCAACAGCTCGTCCTCCGGTTCGAACGGCACGTCCGGGGCGGGGACGATCACCCGCCCGTTCCGGAGGATGGCCACCAGGGCGGCATCACGCGGGAACCGCACGCGGCCGAGGGGACGACCGGCGAGCGGGGTCTGTTCGGGCAGGGTGATGCTCACGATGTTCGCACCGCCCCGCCGCAGCGTCATCAGGCGTACGACGTCGCCGACCGCGACGGCCTCCTCGACCATCGACACGATCAGTCGCGGCGTGGAGACGGCCACGTCGACCCCCCAGCGGTCGTCGAAGAGCCATTCGTTGCGGGGTTCATTGACGCGGGCCACGACGCGGGAGACCGCGAACTCGGTCTTGGCGAGCAGGCTCACCACCAGGTTGGCCTTGTCGTCCCCCGTGGCCGCCACCACCACATCGGCCTTCTCGATCTCAAGGTGGGTCAACACGCTGAGTTCACACGCGTCGCCGGTGTGCTGACCGGCACCGTCGACCGGATCGGCGTCGAAGACGCCCTGGCGCTTGTCGACGAGGGTCACCTGATGCCCGCTGGTGAGCAGTTCCCGTGCGATCGATCTGCCGACCACACCGGCACCGGCGACGACCACGCGCATACTCGCCAGCCGGGCCGGGGGGACCACGGTCTCGTCGAGCAGTCCCGTGCCGTCGGCGAAATCGGGAACCTGGTTCTCAGACATCGGCGGGCCCTTCGCTCAGGAGGTCGTCCAGTCTCGCCACGGTGGTGGAGGGAACGGCCAGATGGAGGAGGTCGTCGGCCTGGACCAGGACCCCCGGGGCCGGCAGTCGACACTCGCCGAACCGGGTGAGGGCCACCGCCCGGCCACCGGCCGTGTGCGCCAGGGCGTCGAGGGGCTCTCCGATCCACGCCTGAGGTGCGTCAACGGCCACCAGCGACACGGAATCGGTCTGATCCCGCCACACGACCGGGCTCGATCCCGCGGTGATGTAGCCGACCAGGCGGGCGGTCGCCCAGGGAACGGTCGCCACCGTGGGGATGCCGAGCCGCTCATACACCGCGGCGCGGCCGGCGTCGTAGATTCGGGCGATCACCCGCTCGATGCCGAACGTCTCGCGAGCGACCCGGGCGGCGATGATGTTCGAGTTGTCCCCCGAGGAGACCGCGGCGAACGCGGTGGCGTCCCGTATCCCGGCCTTCTCGAGGACCACACGGTCGAAACCGGCGCCGGTGACCGTCCGCCCGGCGAAGCCGCCCGGAAGTCGGTCGAACGACTCCGGGTCACGATCGATCACCACCACGTCGAATCCGGCGGTGTCGAGTTCGATTGCGAGCGCCGCACCGACGCGCCCGCACCCCATGATCACGACCCTCATGGCGGTTCCACTCCTCACGGCACACACCGTGCGCGCCCACCCGGTCACGCTACTCACCCTCGCGGGTGCTGTCCGTGAAGGCGCGGGAGTCCTACGATGTGTCGGTGTCCAGGATCTCCAAGGTGTCCGTCGGGGCGAAGCGTCTCCTCGTGGGACGCCCGTTCCGGAGCGACACGCTCGGGGCCACCCACCTGCGCAAGCGGATCGCGCTGCCGGTGTTCGCGTCCGACGCACTGTCCTCCGTCGCGTACGCCCCGCAGGAGATCTTCCTCGTGCTCTCGGCGGGCGGGATGGCCGCGCTGACGTTCACCCCGTGGGTGGGGCTGGCCGTCGCCGTCGTCATGGTCGTCGTCATCGCCTGCTACCGGCAGAACGTGCGCGCCTACCCGTCCGGCGGCGGCGACTACGAGGTTGCCACGGTCAACCTCGGCCCGGGCGCCGGTCTCGGTGTGGGTGCGGCGCTGCTCATCGACTACGTACTCACCGTCGCGGTCTCGATTTCGGCCGCGGCCGAGAACATCGGATCGGCGATCTCGCCGGTCCACGACCACAAGGTCCTGTTCGCGGTCGCGGCGATCGCGCTCCTCACTGCGGTCAACCTTCGGGGCGTACGGGAGTCCGGTGCGATGTTCGCGCTCCCGGTCTACGGGTTCATGGCCGCCATGTCGGCGTTGGTGCTGTGGGGACTCGTCCAGGTCGACGTCCTGGGCCGGGACCTGAGCGCCGAGTCCGCCGACTTCACCCTCGTCACCTCCGACGGGCTGTCCGTCACCGGAGTGGCCCTGGTGTTCATCATCGCGAAATCCTTCGCCTCCGGATGCGCGGCGCTCACAGGTGTCGAGGCGATCCACAACGGGGTCCCGGCCTTCCGGAAACCGCGCGCCCGCAACGCCGCCGCCACGCTCGGCATGCTCGGTGTGATCGCGGTGACGTTCCTGCTCGGGCTGCTCGAACTCGCGCGCCGGCTTGAGGTCAAGATCGCCGAGGACCCCGCCGGTCAACTGGTCGGCGCGCCGGAGGGGTACCGCCAGAAGACGATGATCGCGCAGCTGGCCGAGCCGGTGTTCGGGGGACTGTCCCCGGCCTTCTTCCTCGTCATGGGGGCCACCGGGCTCATCCTGGTGCTCGCCGCCAACACCGCGTTCAGCGGATTCCCCATGCTCGCCTCGGTGCTGGCGCGGGACAAGTACCTGCCACGCCAACTCGCCACGCGCGGCGACCGTCTCGCGTTCTCCAACGGGATCGTCCTGCTGGCCGTGACCGCCGCCGCCCTGGTGATCATCTTCGACGCCAGCGTCACGGTGCTCATCCAGCTCTACATCGTCGGGGTGTTCGTGGCGTTCACCCTGGGACAGTGGGGGATGATCCGGCACTGGAACCGGCGGCTGCGGGATGAGGAGGATCCGGCTTCGCGCCGCCGCGTCCGGCGTGCCAGGTGGGTCAACGCCAGCGGGCTCGTCATGACCGCCGGAGTGCTGGTGATCGTGATGGCCACCAAGTTCCTGTCCGGGGCGTACATCGCGGTGCTGGGCATGGTGGTGCTGTTCGCGATGATGAAACTGATCCGCCGACACTACGACTCCGTGGCGCGCGAGCTGGACGACTCCTCGTGGGAGGTCGTCCTGCCCAGTCGCACACACTGCGTCGTACTGGTGTCCAAACTCCACCTGCCGACGCTCCGGGCCCTCGCCTACGCTCGTGCCACCCGACCGGACACCATAGAGGCGTTGACGGTCAACATCGACACGGCCGAGACGCGGTCCCTCGTCCGGGAGTGGCAGGACCGCGGGATCCAGGTGCCGCTCAAGGTGGTCGAGTCCCCGTACCGGGAGATCAACCGACCCGTGGTGGACTATGTCACGCGACTGCGGGAACAGTCGCCGCGCGACGTGGTGACCGTCTACATCCCCGAGTACGTTGTGGGGCACTGGTGGGAGCAGCTGCTGCACAACCAGAGCGCGTTGCGTCTCAAGACCCGTCTGCTCTACGAAAGAGGTGTCATGGTCACCAGTGTGCCGTGGCAGCTGTCCTCGTCGGACGGCCGTGCGGAGCAGGCCCGCGACGAGCCGATCATCGGACGCTGGCCCGGACCGGAGGCACGATGACACACCGGGATCCGATCGACTGGACGGGCCGCGCCCTGCGGGTGCGCGTCGAGGGGCCGGCGCACGGCGGGGAGTTCGTCGCACGCCACAACGGTCGCGTCGTCTTCTGCCGGGGCGGGATCACCGGCGAACTCGTCGAGGTGGTCGTCGACGACGACCCGGGCCGGGGGTTCTGCCGCGGCACCGTCCGGACGGTCCTCGAGCCCTCTGCGGACCGCGTCGAGCCGGTGTGCGCCGCGGCCGCCGCCGGAGCGGGCTGCTGCGACTGGAGCCACATCCACCCGGCCGCGGCCCGGCGTTTCACCGGGCGGGTCCTGGCTGAGCAGGCGGAACGTATCGGTCGGTTCCCCGTTCCAGGAACGCACGTGACGGTCACCCCGCCGGGCGGTGACGACGCCACCACGGGGTGGCGGACGATCACCCGCTGGTTCACAGACGAGAACGGCCGGCCGGGGGTGCGTCGCGCACGCTCGCGTGACGTGGTCACCGTCCCCTGCAGCCAGCCGGATCCGCGACTGCGCGACGCCGTGTTGGCCGCCGACCTCGGCCCGGGGCGTGAGGTGCTCGCGGTCCTGGGTGACGACGGCTCGGTGCACCTCGGTGACCGCGCCGCCTCGGCTGACGGACCTCGCGGAGGTGACCGTCGGTCGAGGAGATCCGCCGCGACCCGGGCACGCGGACGCGGGTCCCGCGGCCGGGCCTGGCGCATCGTCAGCGGCGGGGAGACGGTCGTCCGCCGGGTCGGTGAGCACACGTGGCACCTGCCGGTGGACGCGTTCTGGCAGGCTCATCGTTCGGCCGCCGCGCACTACAGCGACATGGTCCGAGACGCGGTCGCCGACGCCCCCGGCCGCCCGGACACCCCGGTCGTCTGGGACCTCTACGGGGGTGCCGGGGTGTTCGCGGCGGCCGCGCGCGACGCCTGCGCCGGCGCGAGGGTGACGGTCGTGGAATCCGCGTCGGGCTCCCTTTCGGGGGCCGCGGAGACGCTGGGAACGAACCCGGGCATCCGTACGGTCCGCTCCAGGGTCGAGGCCTTCCTGGAGACCGGAGACGACGGCGACGCGCCTGCCGCTCCGGATATCGTGGTGCTCGACCCGCCCAGGGGAGGCGCGGGCATCCCCGTCATGAAGGCGTTGGCCACGGCGGCACGGTTACGGATCGTGCACGTCGGGTGTGACCCGGCCAGTCTCGCCCGTGATGTGGGGGTGCTGGTGGGCGAAGGATGGGTCCTGCGTGACCTCCGGGGCGTCGCGGCGTTCCCGGGAACTCATCACGTGGAGGGGATCGCGGTGCTCGACGCGCCGGCCCGGAGTTGACCAACTGACGTGATCAGGGCCTCAGACCGCCGCCCGCGGATGAGGCCGTGCGTGGACAGACCGTAGACTGGCCGTTCGACCCCGGCGGGGTGAAGGTCAGGAAAGGGGCGATCGACGGCAATGAGCGTGCTCGACGAGGTGGATGGCCCGGCTGATCTCCGGGGCCTGGGACCGGATCAGCTGAGCCGGCTGTGCGGTGAGATCCGGGAGTTCCTCATCCGCAAGGTCTCGGCGACCGGGGGACATCTCGGACCCAATCTCGGCGTCGTCGAACTCACCGTGGCCCTGCACCGGGTGTTCGACTCCCCGCATGACCCGATCGTCTTCGACACCGGGCACCAGGCGTATGTCCACAAGATGCTCACCGGCCGCCGCGAGCAGTTCGACGGGTTGCGCACCCGCGGCGGGCTGTCGGGGTATCCGTGCCGGGCGGAGAGCCCGCACGACATAGTGGAGTCCTCGCACGCCACCGCCTCCCTGTCGTACGCCGACGGGCTGGCCAAGGCTTTCGCGCACCGCGGCGAATCGGACCGAGTCGTGGTGACCGTGATCGGCGACGGCGCCATGACCGGAGGCATGGCCTGGGAGGCACTCAACAACATCGCCGCGGCGAAGGACCGGCCGATGGTGATCGTGGTCAACGACAACGGCCGCTCCTACTCGCCGACCATCGGCGGGATCGCCGACCGGCTGGGGGCACTGCGCCTGCAGCCCGCCTACGAGAAGGCGATGGATCGCACGAAGAGCGCCCTGACCTCGCGCAAGGGGCCTGTCAGCCGTGCGGTGTACTCGGTCCTGCACGGCATCAAGACCGGCCTCAAGGACGCGGTCTCGCCCCAGGAGCTGTTCGCGGACCTGGGTCTGAAGTACATCGGCCCGGTCGACGGGCACAATCTCGCCGCCACCGAGGCCGCGCTGAAGCTGGCCAAGGACTTCGGCGGTCCTGTCATCGTCCACGTCGTGACCCGCAAGGGCATGGGGTACGTCCACGCCGAGAACAACGTGGCCGATCAGATGCACGCCACCGGGGTCATCGATCCGGACACCGGCAAGCCGCTGTCCGCCTCGTCGTCGGTGGACTGGACCTCGGTCTTCTCCGAGGAACTGTGCTCGATCGGGGAGGAACGGGACGACGTGGTGGCCATCACCGCCGCGATGGCGGGGCCCACCGGGCTCACCGCGTTCGGTGAACGCTTCCCCGAGCGCATGTACGACGTCGGAATCGCGGAGCAGCACGCGGTGGCCTCGGCGGGCGGACTCGCCCTCGGCGGCATGCACCCGGTCGTGGCGATCTATTCGACGTTCCTCAACCGTGCGTTCGACCAGTTGCTCATGGACGTCGCCCTGCTCGGCCAACCGGTCACCCTCGTCCTGGACCGTTCGGGCGTGACCGGGCCGGACGGCGCCAGCCACAACGGGATGTGGGACCTGTCGCTGACCGGCATCGTGCCCGGAATCCGGGTGGCCGCGCCTCGCGACGAGGCGACACTGCGCCTGGAGCTGCGGGAAGCCGTCGCCGTGAGCGACGGCCCGACCGTCGTGAGGTTCCCCAAGGGGACTGTCGGTGAACCCGTTCCCGCACTGTCGACGTCGGAGGACGGGGTGGACCGGGTCCACGGCAGCGGCTCGGGGGACGTGCTGATCGTGGCCGTGGGCTCGATGGTGGCCACGGCGGTCGAGGCAGCCCGGGCGCTCGACGCGGACGGGATGACCGTCGACGTGCTGGACCCACGGTGGGTCTACCCGGTGCCGGATTCGGTGGTCGAGTCCGCCCGGGGACGGCGACTGGTGGTCACGGTGGAGGACAACGGTCTCCACGGTGGGGTCGGCTCGGCGGTGTGCGCGCGACTGGACGAGGCGGGGATCACGGGTGCGCGCATGTCGCTCGGCCTGTCCCAGGAGTTTCTCGACCATGCCTCTCGGGGCGAGATCCTCGCGGATGCGGGGCTCACCTGCGAAGGGATCGTCTCCGCGATCAGGGCCAGGGTGGCCGACTGACGCCGCGCGGCTGGAGCTCGGATCGCGTCAGCCCTCGCGGAACTCGCGGACAGCCGCGAGCAGGGGCGCGGTGGTGAGCTCGATCTGCCAGTCCCGGGCTTCTTCGACGCGCAGCACCGTCTCCAGCAGCTCGGCGTCGTCCGAGGGGCGTGACGTGGCGGCGCGCCACACCCACAGTCGCAGCGAGGCCGGCTTGAGCAGCAACCCCGCCTCCAATCCCAGATCGTCGGCCAGGGCGGCGATACGGGTTCGGGCCAGCTCGAGCAGCGCCGCCGCCTCGGGGTCGGATCGCTTCCACGAGGTGTGCGGTGGATGCTCGCCACGCGGTGCCCTGCGGGAGGGCAGATCGTCGCGATCGAGACCGTCGGCCCATTCGAGGGCCGCCAGCCAGTCGTCGGCCATGTGTCGGCGATGCGGGCCGTCGAACCCGTCGATCGCCAGCAGCGCGGTCCGATTCGTCGGCCCGACCCGCGCGGCCTCGATGACGGCCGCGTCCGGCAGAAGCCTCTTGGGGGCGATGTCCCGCTCCGCCGCCACCCTGTCCCGGGCCAGCCACAACTCCCGGGCGCGAGCGAGTTGCCGGACATCGCGCAGGGTGGACAGTCGGGACAGTCGGCGCCAGGGATCCACCGCGGGAGGGGCGGGTGAACCCACGACCAGATGGCGGCATTCCGCCTCGAACCATTCCCGCCTGCCGAGGTCGTCGAGCAACGGCAGCACCGCGTCCGCCAGCTCGTGGAGGAACAGGACGTCGTAGGCCGCGTAGTCGAGCCACGAGCGGGGGAGCGGCCGACGGGACCAGTCCGCGGCGGAATGCGCCTTGGCCAGCCCGATCCCGAGATGCTCGGAGATCATAGAACCGAGGTTGACCCGCTCGGTCCCGAGGAAACGGCCCGCGAGTTCGGTGTCGATGATCGAGGTGGGGGCCACCCCCAAGCCACGCAGCGACGGAAGGTCCTGGCTCGCGGCGTGCAGCAGCAGGGGACGGTCGGACAGGAGCTCGGCCAGGGGGCCGACGGTCCGGCCCGGTGTCTCGGGGTCCACCAGCAGCGCGGGACCGTGGTCGGCACGGAGCTGGAGGAGAAACGCGCGCTCCGAGTAGCGGATTCCGGACGCACGTTCCACGTCCACCGCGACGGGGCCGCTCGCGGAGTGCAGTGCCTCGGTGACGGATCGGATCCCGGCCGGGTCGTCGACGAACTCGTACTCGGCCGGTGGGGGCGCGGCACCGGGTGGGGTCTCACCCCGGCGGTGGCCGCTCACGCCCGGGGATGCAGCGAGCTCACGCCGACGGGAGGAAGTCCCGCCGCGAGGGCCAGCGTCGAGCAGAAGGCGGCGGCATGGCCGGTGAGGTCGGGGTCCAGCGCTGTCCACGACGCCCGGAGCTCGAGCTGGTGCGCCTGCGGAGGGCCGGCGATATCGCCGTAGCGGACCGAGGCGGTGCTGGTGACCGTGCCGCCCAACGCCGTGTACCGGCCGGCGTCCCGGTCGAGGGCTTCGGTGAGCCAGCTCCACGCGACCTGCGGCAGGAGGGGGTCGCCGGCGAGAGCCGCCTCCATGTCCGCCTGGATATAGGCCACCAGACGCAGTGTCCCGTTCCACGCGTCGTCCCCGGTGGGATCGTGAAGGAGGATCAGGCGTCCGAACGCGTCGCCGTCGGAGAACTCGGGCACGTCGCCATCGCCGGGTGGGATGATCTCCACACCCAGTGCGTGACTGAACGGCGCCAGTCGCTGTGGGGGACGGATCGGCCCGACCGAGATCTCGGGGCGTACCTCCAGGCGGGACAGGGATTCGACCGCCTGCCTGAAGACCTCGGGCTCGCCGTCATTGACCGATGTGCTCACAGGGCGTCACGCTAGCGACCGCCCGTCCCGGGCCCGCGGAGGCGCGCCGTCGCCGGTCCGGGTGGGCCCGGCGCCCTCCGCCGCCGAGTCGTGGGACGATGGAGGGCGTGTTGAACTCCGATATGTCTTCGACCTCCACCTCCGGCGACTCCACGGGCGGTGCCGTCCCCACCGGACGCCGGTCGGGGACCGGGCCCTACCTCGACGAGGTGACCGGCCGGGGTGGCAGCCACACGCCGGTCTGGTTCATGCGTCAGGCGGGTCGTTCCCTGCCCGAGTACAAGAAGGTCCGTGGCAGCTCCACGATGCTCCAGGCCTGCTTCGATCCGGCCATGACCTGTGAGATCACCCTCCAGCCGGTACACCGACACGGCGTCGACGCGGCGATCTTCTTCTCCGACATCGTGATCCCGCTGGCCGCCGCCGGTGTGGACATCGACATCGTGCCGGGCGTCGGTCCGGTGGTCGCCGAGCCGATCCGCGACGAGGCGGGCATCGCGGCGTTCCCCGAGCTCACCCCCGATCGACTGGAGAAGATCGAGGAGGCGGTCCGTCTCATCGTCGCCGAGCTGGACCCGGGCGTCGCGCTCATCGGGTTCGCGGGCGCGCCGTTCACCCTCGGCTCGTACCTCATCGAGGGCGGCCCGAGCCGCAACCACGAGCGCACCAAGGCTCTCATGTACTCGCGCCCTGACCTGTGGAACGACCTGATGTCCAGGCTCGCGGACCTCACCACGGTGTTCCTGCGCGCCCAGATCGAGGCCGGCGTCGACGCGGTGCAGCTGTTCGACTCCTGGGCCGGAGCGCTCACACAGCGCGACTACCGCTCGCTGGTGCTGCCGCATTCCGCTCGGATCTTCGCCGACGAGACGGTCGCGAGCGTGCCCCGTACCCACTTCGGGGTGGGCACCGGCGAGCTGTTGGGCGCGATGGGCGAAGCCGGCACCGAGGTCGTGGGTGTGGACTGGCGGATCCCGCTCGACGACGCCGCCACCCGGGTACCCGGGAAGGTCCTGCAGGGCAACCTGGACCCGGCGCTGCTGTTCGCCGACCGCTCCGCCCTCGACGGCGAGGTCGAGCGCATCGTCGCCGAAGGGCGTCGAGCCCGCGAGGTCGGCGCGCGCGGCCACGTCTTCAACCTCGGACACGGTGTCCTGCCCACCACCGATCCGGCCGCGGTGACCCACGTCGTGGAACTCGTCCACGAGATGACCGCGAAATAGTGGCGGCACCCCGCGTCGCAGTGGTGGGCGGCGGGCTCAGCGGCCTGACCGCCGCCTACCAGCTCTCCCGGGACCTGCCGGGGGCCGGGATCACCGTCCTGGAGGCGTCCCGGTCCCCGGGTGGCTGCCTGGACACCACCGACTTCCCGGCCGGTCCGATGGAGCTGGGCGCCGAGGCGTTCATCGGCCGCAGGCCCGAGGCCTCCGAGCTCGTGGCCGAGCTGGGACTGACCAGCGCACTCCGGCATCCCGGGAGGCTCGGCCCGGCCGTTCTCACCGGTGGGAGCCTGGAGCCGATGCCTCCCGGGACCCTCATGGGGCTGCCGTCGGACGCCGAGGCACTGACCGGAGTACTCCGACCGGAGGATGTCGACCGTGCCGCCCGAGAGTCGGAGCTGCCGCTTCACTGGGTTCCCGGCGGGGACGTCTCACTCGGCACCCTCGTCTCGGAGCGCTACGGCCCCGCGGTGGTCGCCAGGTTGGTCGATCCCATGCTGGGAGGCGTGTACGCCGCCTCGAGCGTGGGACTCGGACTGCGCCAGGTCGTGCCGGGGCTCGCCGAGGCCCTCGACCGGGGCGCTCCCAGCCTGACCGCGGCCGCGCGGGAACTCACCGCCCACCGCGTCCCGGGCCCCGTGTTCGCCACCCTCGAGGGGGGATACCGGGTACTCGTGGACGCCCTGGTCCGCGCCTCGGGCGCCCGGGTCCTCACCGGGGCCAGGTGCACCGCCGTTCACCGCGGCGCCGACGGGTACGCACTGGACGCGACCGGTGAGCGTGGTCCGTGGGTGGAGGAGGCGGACCTCGTCGTCGTCGCCGTCCCCGTCCCCCACGCGGTACCGCTGCTCACGGCGGCCGGCGCCACCGACGCCGCGGTGCGGTCCCTGTCCCGGATCCGTACCGCGTCCTCGGCGGTCGTCGCGCTCGAGGTGGACCGCGCCCTGGACCTGCCCGAACGATCCGGCATCCTGGTGGCCACCGACGAGCCCGTCCCGTTCAAGGCGATGACCTTCACCAGCCGCAAGTGGCCCCACCTGGACGACCGGCGCGGCCACCTGGTGCGCGTGTCCTTCGGGAGACTCGACGACGACGACGTGCTCGACGCCGACGACGTGTCGCTGGCCCGCATGGCGGTCTCCGCACTGGCGGGGGTGTGCGGTTCCACCCCCACGGTCCTGCACTCCCGGGTGCGGCGCTGGCAGGACGCGCTCGCCGAGATCGGCCCCGGCCACGACGCCGTGATCGCCGAGATCCGGGCCGGACTGAACGACAGCCTGCCCGGGGTAGAGCTCGTGGGCGGCGCCACCGAGGGCGTCGGAGTGCCCGCCTGTATCGGTTCGGCACGGGCCGCGGCCCGCCGGTTGGCCGCGAGGTGGCAGGATTGAGTCATGGCACGCCTTGACTACTCCAAGCTCAACTCGACCCTGCGCTACCTGATGTTCTCGGTCTTCACCGTGACTCCCGGCCAGCTGGGGGAGGACCGGGCCGCGGTGGCCGCGGACCTCGAGAAGTTCCTCGCCCGATACGAGGGCACCGATGTGGTGGTCCGGGGACTGTACGACGTCTCGGGCCTGCGCGCCGAGGCCGACTTCATGATCTGGACCCACGCCGAGCACATCGAGGACCTCCAGGGCTTCTACAACGAGTTCCGCCGCACCACCCTCCTGGGCAGGGCCAGCACGGCCTTCTGGTCGAACACGGCTTTGCACCGCCCGGCCGAGTTCAACAAGAGCCACATCCCCGCATTCCTTGCCGACGAGGAGCCAGGCGCGTACATCTCCGTGTACCCGTTCGTCCGTTCCTACGAGTGGTACCTGCTCCCGGACGAGGAGAGGCGCCGGATCCTCGCCGCTCACGGCCGCGCCGCCCGCGAGTACCCGGACGTGCGGGCCAACACGGTGCCGGCGTTCACGCTCGGCGACTACGAGTGGCTGCTGGCGTTCGAGGCACCGTCACTCGACCGGATCGTCGATCTCATGCGCGACATGCGCGCCACCGAGGCACGCCGCCACGTCCGCGAGGAGATCCCGTTCTTCACGGGTCCGCGCGTGACCCCGGACAAGCTCGCCGAGACCATGCCCTGACGCCTCGCGCGTCGACGGAGGGAGCCCGCCGGGTCGCGCCCCGGCGGGCTCCTGTGCTGGATGGTCGCGGACCGGCTCCCCGCCGTGTCCACGCCGTGGCGGTCAGCCCTCCTCGGGCTCCAGGGTCAGGCTCAGCGAGTTGATGCAGTAGCGCAGGTCGGTGGGCGTGGGGTATCCCTCACCCTCGAACACGTGGCCCAGGTGACTGTGGCAGTTGGCACACAGGACCTCGACGCGCCGCATACCGAGCGAGTCGTCGGTCCTCTCGATCACGGCGTCGCCGGCCAGCGGTGTGTAGAAGGACGGCCACCCGCAGTGCGACTCGAACTTGCCCTCGCTGCGGAAAAGTTCCGCCCCGCAGCCGCGGCAGCGGTAGACGCCCACTGTCGTGGTGTCGTTGTACTCGCCCGTGAAGGGCCTCTCGGTGCCCGCCTGACGCAGGACCCGGTACTCGTCGGGGGTGAGTCGACGCCGCCACTCGGCGTCGTCGAGGGTGAAATCCGGCTGGGCGGTGTCGTCGATGGGCTTGCTCATGCCCGCAGGTTACGCCGGTGACGCCGCGGGGGCGATCCGCTCGTGCCGGTCGGGGTCCGTGCGGCGCCACAGCAGGACGACCAGGATGGTCCCCAGCAACAGTAGCCAGCCGAGGGTGGGGTGGGCGAACTCCATGACGCGCCCGTAGTACGGCCAGCGCACGGATTCCCAGATGTCCGGGAAGAAGAACGCGTAGGCGGCGAGCCAGGCCGGCCAGGTCCGCACGAGCGACCGATCCAGCACGACCGTCATCATGAGCGGGATGAGCAGAATCGAGTAGTACATCTGCCCCAGCGTGGACACCAGGAACACGCCGGTCAGGATGACGCCGGAGGTGGTGGTCAACCACAGCACCTCGTTGTTGTGGCGGTAGTCCAGCAACAGCCACACGGCCAGCAGTGTCGCGACCACCACGAGGATCCGCGCGACCAGGGTCAACGGCTCGGGTACCCCGTAGTAGACACCGAGCCCGGCGATCGAGCTGTTGTAGTAGTCCCGCACCTCGCCCATGTAGGGGACGGTGGCGTCGAGGTACATCCTGGCGTCGACGGTCATCGCCCAGCCCGCCGCCATTGCCGCGGCGGGGATCGCGAGGGCGGCCACGAACGGCTGCCACTGCCTGCGGATCAGCGGCAGGATCAGGAGCGGGGCGAGCATCGGTTTGATGGCCAGCGACACGCCGATCGCGACTCCGGCCCACCACAGGCGCCGGGTGTGCAGGAGATACAGGAAGGCCACCTGACACAGGAAGATCACGCCGTTGATGTTGGTGAACACCAGCGTGTTGGTGACCGCCTCGGTGCTGAACGTGGCGAGCAGCAGCGCGGGGGCCGCGAACGACCTGATGTCGAGGTTGAACATCCGCATGAGCAGCCACAGCGCCACGATGATCGCCGCGGCGTTGACGAGGATGAACAGCCATCGTGCGATCGTGTAGCTGTCGATCATCCCGAACGGGGACAGCACGAGCGTCCCGCTCGGCGCGTACAGATAGTGCGGTTGGACGGTCAGCAGGTTCTCGGAGTAGACCGGCTCACCGGCCAGGAAGCGGCGGGTTGCGGCGTAGACCGTGCCGAAGTCGTTGGTGATCGACCCGTTGACGGCTCTGATCAGGACACGGTGGATCACCGTCATGATCGCCAGCGGCCACAGGACGTTGGCGAGGATACGGGGCACGGTCATCGGACTCCGGGTGGGCAGCGGCACGAAGTGGAGATTACCGCCCGGATCCCCGGTGTCGTGTGAGGCTCTCCGGTAGGTCAGGACGGGCAGGCCGTCGAGTCCTCCACGGAGTCCGGGTCGTCGAGGAAGGACAGGAGGGTGTCGCGGCCGCACGCCGAGTGCAGGATCACGTGGGATCCGGGGGCGCCCCAGGTCACGGTGCGCAGGTCGGTAGCCCCGGCGGCGGTGAGGCGTCCGGCGGTCGGTTCGACCATCGCGGCTCCGCCGATCGGGTCCGCGATGCCGGCGGCCAGCAGGACGGGCACGGCCGGTGAGATCTCGACGGGCCTCGCGGCGGGGACGGGCCAGGTGGAGCACGCCGACAGTTGTGCGGCGAGTATCCCACCGAACGGTGGGCTCTCGGACCACTCTGATTCGAGTTCCTCGACCCGGCTGACGGGCACCCGTTGCGACAGGTCGGAGCATCGCGCGATGTACGGCAGGGAGGAGCCCGCGAGTTCCTCGGCGCGTTCGCGGACACTCTCGGGCAGGTCGCCGGGGCCGGAGGAGACGAGGTCGCCGAGGATGATGTCTCCTTCGGCCGCATCCGGGGCCGAGGCGCCGGACAGGTCCGACAGGGCGGAGCGGATCACGTCGGACAGCAGGGCGGCGGGGACCCGGGCGCCGGGGTCTGCGGCCCGGTCGAGGGCATCCGAGACGGCTGAGACCTTCTGGTCGGCGTCCCCGGGCCCGCACTCGGCCCGGGTGCATGCCGACGCCCACAGTCGCAGTGCGGCGTCCGATCCCTCGAGTGCGGTGCGGGCCTCGGCCTCCTGGTCGCCGCTGTCCGGGGCGGGGGAGTCCACCGCGAGCAGCGCGAGCCGGTCGGGGTGCGCCGTCGAATAGGCCAGGGCGGTGCGTGCACCGGTGCCGAGCCCGAGTACGGCGAGACCCGGCACACGCCACTGCTGACGGAGTGCCTCGAGGTCCTCTGCGGCCCCGACCGCGCCGTAGTCGAGCTCACGGCCCTGGAGCTGATCGGTGCAGGACTGGGCCGTGTCGGCCAGGTCCCCACGCAGCTCGGGGGAGCCGGGGTCGACGCCGCGGTCGGCGAGCCCGTCGAGGGTTCGCCGTGCGGGAAACGACAGGCAGGTCCCCGCGGCGTCGGTGCGGCCGCGGTGGTCGACGATCACGATCGGACGAGAGTCGATCAGATCGGTGCCGGTGGAGGCCAGCCGTGCGGCCAGGACCGATGCGGGGGACTCCGCTCCGGCGACGACGACGAGGGGTGCGGCATCGTCCGGGGTGGCGGCCGACGTCACTTTCACGACCGGCGACTGGCCGGCCGTCCCGCACTCGAATGTCACGGTCTCCGGAAGGTCCTCACCCCGGCTGTCTCCGCACGTGTTCCACTCCAGGTCCGTCTCCGGGGCGAGCCATTCCGGGCGCTCGGTGGTCTGCTCGTGGCCGGGTGAGGCGCCGGAGCGTCCGGGGCCGTCGCCGGTGGCCAGGCGTGGGCCGGTGGCGGGCAGGGGAGCGCACGCCCCGGCGACCAGTGCGAGCGCGGTGAGCACGGCCGCGACCACGCGTGTCGTCGGTGTGGGCTTCATCCGTTCATCCCGGACGGTCCGTCGTGGCTGTGCTCCGCGCCCGCACCGGTGTCGTCGCCCTCACGGGCGCCGCCGGGAGGCCTCTCGTCGCCGACGACCCACCGGGTGTAGAGGCCACCGCGCGGACAGGAGAAGGCCGCCGCCACGCGCATGGGTATCCGCTTCTCCTCCGCTCCGATGACGAGCCCCGGCCCCCGGCCGCCCACGATGATCTCCGGGGCGACGGACAGCACGAGCTCGTCGACGAGACGGGCGGTGAGGAAGTCTCCCAGCAGTCGGGGCCCACCCTCGAAGGTCACCGCGGTGACGCCCAGATCGGTCAGGAGCGCCCGCACGGATTCCGCATAGTCGCCGCCTCGCATGACGTGTACGGTCACGCCTGCCGCGCGGGCGGCCTCGATCCGTTCCGGTGGGGTGTGGGCGGCCGCCGCGATCTGCACGCCGGCGCCGGCCTTCGCGCAGTGCTCGATCAGGCGGTCCGGCAGGGAGCGGGTGAGCACGATCACCGGAGGTGCCGGTCTGTCGCGCCGACCGGACCAGACCTCGGATGTCCGCGCGGGCCCGTAGCCCTCGGCCAGGGCGGTTCCGGAGCCGACCAGGATGACGTCGGCACGGGCACGCATCGCGTCGTAGACCAGGCGGTCCGTCGGGGTGCCGAGGCCGCCGCTGCGCCCGTCGACCGTGGTGGTGCCGTCGATCGAGGCGAGCATCACCGCGCGGATGCTCACCGTCGATTCCGGCGACTCGGGCTCGAGCGCCCGCCACAGGACGTCGAGGGCTGCCGGGTCGTGATCGAGCACGACTGGTTCCGTGGTGTGCACCTCGGATGTCCTCGCTTTCTGACGTCAGGTTCCCCCACGATAAGCTCTGCCCATGGTCTCTCGCCTCGTAGACGTCACCCCGGTGGTCCCCGCCGATCAACTCGTGGCCCAGATGGTGCCGCCATCGATGTTCGACGACGTGAGTTTCGATTCCTATATCCCTGATCCGGCTCAACCCTCCCAGGCTGCGGCCGTGAAGGCGTGCCGTGCGTTCGCGGACACGGTTGTCGCCCGGCGTACCCCCAAGAAGGGCCTGTTCGGCCGTCGCCCGAAGACGGTCCAGGGCACCGGAATCTACCTCGACGGCGGCTTCGGTGTGGGCAAGACCCACCTGCTGACCTCGATCTATCACACCTGTCCCGAGCCCAAGGCCTTCGGCACATTCGTCGAGCTGACGCACGTCGTCGGCGCGCTCGGCTTCAACCGGGCGGTCGAAGAGCTGTCCGGGCACTCGGTGTTGTGCATCGACGAGTTCGAGCTCGATGACCCGGGCGACACGATGCTGGTTTCCCGCCTGCTGGCGGAGCTGACCGCGGCCGGCGTGAGCGTGGCGGCCACGTCCAACACCCTTCCCGAGCAGCTGGGGGAGGGCCGGTTCGCGGCGAAGGACTTCATGCGCGAGATCCGGAAGATGTCGGGCATCTTCGACTCCATCCGCGTGGACGGCCCCGACTACCGTCACCGCAACCTGCCACCGGCCCCCGAGCCGATGACGGATGAGGAACTGGCCGCCGACGCCGCCGCGGTACCGGGGGCCACCCTCGACGACTTCGACGAGTTGTGTCAGCACCTGGCGACGCTGCACCCGTCGAGGTACAACCGGCTCGTCGACGGGGTCACGCGCGTCTGTCTGAGCGGGGTCAAGCCCCTGCCTGACCAGTCGATCGCACTGCGGCTGGTCGTCCTCGCGGACCGGCTCTACGACGCCGGGATCCCCGTGCGCAATTCCGGCCAGAAGCTCGATGCCATATTCACCGACGAGATGTTGGCCGGGGGATACCGCAAGAAGTATCTGCGGGCCACCTCACGCCTGCTGGCGCTCTCACGGTTCGACACCATCGGGGGCTGACCCGGTCCGGGCCCGGACCGGTCGGCGACCCGGGAGCTGCTGCTTCACAGGAGCAGTTCCAGCACCACGTCGTCGTTGTGTGTCCCCCCGACGGTGAACACCCGGGTACCCCGCTCGACGAATCCGTTCTTGACGTAGAACGCGCGGGCACGCGCGTTGCCGACATTGGTGGCCAGCCAGAGGCTCGCCGCGCCGTCGGCGCGCGCATGGTCCACGGTGGCGGCCAGCAGTTGTGCGGCCGCACCGGCCCCGTGAAGAGTCGGATCGACATAGAACTTGCTGATGCCGGTGGTCGGGCGACCTTCGATCAGCTTCGCGCAGCCCCGGTCCATCGCCGTGCCCTCGACGAGGAGGGCGTAGGCCCGTGCGACGCCGTCGGGATCCTCACCGAGGAGTACCGCATACCCGGGGTCCCCGAGATAGGCGTCGAACGCCTCGGTGCTGAGGTTCTCGGCGATGAAGGCGTCGATCGCCTCCCGGGGTAGCTCGGGCGGGCACGCGAGAGGGAAGGTACGGCCTGCGAGGTCCGACAGTGCGGCGGAGTCCGCGGGGGCTGCGGACCGGATACGAAGCGTCACCCGACCGAGGTTAGCCCCAGATATGAGAAAACACCCCGGCCTGGGCCGGGGTGTTTCGTGTGGTGCGCGATACTGGGATTGAACCAGTGACCTCTTCCGTGTCAGGGAAGCGCTCTCCCGCTGAGCTAATCGCGCGAGATCATCCGTCCGGCTCTCGCCGACGTGGAGGTGGAGACGGGAATCGAACCCGTGTTGACGGCTTTGCAGGCCGCTGCCTCACCACTCGGCCACTCCACCGCTAAAGGTATCGAGCCTGGTGAGGACGTCCTGGCTCCTCGATCCCTCCGAGCGGATGACGGGATTCGAACCCGCGACCCTCACCTTGGCAAGGTGATGCGCTACCAGCTGCGCCACATCCGCATCGCTTTCCGGTTCGCTGTGCGCTTCCCGGGCTGCGAGAAAGAACATTAGTCGACGCCGAATGCAGAACACAAATCGGGGGCCGGAAACGGTCTTTCACCTGCGCATAGGTCGATTCCCTCAGGGCTTCGGACCCGGTACGCCACAGCAGTGGGGGAACTCCTGCGCCACCGCCGGTTCACGGATCCGACACGGGACCGGGCGGCTGGCGCGACCGCGTGGGATCGGCCGGTGCTCTCGCCGCACGCGGCCGGCGGCCGCGTTCTCGCCGGTGAGGCGATGTGCACCGGCCCGAATTGGGCCGCGGGGATCTGCTTGCTACAGTGTTCGGGTGCCACGTCGGGAGCGCCCGACATGCGCGGTCCTATAGCTCAGCGGAAGAGCGCTCCGTTCACACCGGAGAGGTCACTGGTTCGAACCCAGTTAGGACCACAGTGATCACCGAGCCCCTCCCGGACCTGCCGGGAGGGGCTTCGTCGTTCGGGCCGCCCGGCGCGAGTCGGCCCTCGGCCACGCACCCTCTGTGGCCGGGAGCGCCGACCGACCCGGGTAGCATGGACCAGCCCGGCCCGAGCGCGTGCCGGTCGCGTCAGTAACGGGGGACCACCTGTCTCCCGAGGTCCACCGCCCGAGGAGATCCCAGCCAGTGTCCGAGAAGCGCCAGCCGGAAGCAGATGTCGACGTGACGGGCGCGGCCGCACTGACGACCGTGATCCCGGGGGGCGAGCCCGCGGGCAAGACTCTCGCCGAACGTGAGCTGCAGTCCAGGGGCGGTCCCGGGACGATCGTGGTGGTCCGTGATCCCGAGGGGACCCTGCGGGACCTGTCATGGGCGCCCGAGGTGGATACCGAGGTCGAGCTCGTCCGTGCCGACTCGGAGGACGGCCGCTCGGTCATCCGTCACTCCTGCGCGCATGTGCTCGCACAGGCCGTCCAGGACAAGTTCCCGGAGGCCAAGCTGGGAATCGGCCCGCCGATCGAGAACGGCTTCTACTACGACTTCGACGTGGCCGAGCCCTTCACCCCCGAGGACCTCAAGGATCTCGAGAAGCGGATGAAGAAGATCATCAAGGCCGGCCAGCGCTTCTCGCGACGCGAGTACGCCTCTCTCGACGAGGCCCGGGCCGAGCTCGCCGACGAGCCGTACAAGCTCGAACTCGTCGAGGACAAGGGACGTGCCGACGCCGGCGACTCACACGGTGCCGAGGCGATCGACGACGCGGAGATCATGGAGGTCGGGGCCGGCGCACTGACGGCCTACGACAATCTCAATCCGCGCACCGGCGAGGTCATCTGGTCCGATCTGTGCCGCGGCCCCCACACGCCCACCACGAAGTTCATCCCGGCGTTCACCCTGACCCGCTCGTCCGCCGCCTACTGGCGCGGAGATCAGCGCAACGCCGGACTCCAGCGCATCTACGGCACCGCCTGGGAGTCCACCGAGCAGCTGGACCTGTACCTCGATCGCCTCGCCGAGGCCGAGCGGCGTGACCACCGGCGTCTGGGCACCGAGCTGGACCTGTTCAGCTTCCCGGACGAGATCGGCTCCGGGTTCCCGGTGTTCCACCCGCGCGGTGGCATCATCCGCAACGAGATGGAGCAGCATTCTCTCAGGCGCCATCTCGCCGCCGGGTACTCGCTGGTCAACACGCCACACATGACCAAGGGCGACCTTTTCCGCAAGTCCCAGCACCTCAGCTGGTACTCGGAGGGCATGTTCCCGCCCATGATCGTGGATGCGGAGTACGACGCCGACGGCAACGAGACCAAGCCTGGGCAGGACTACTACGTCAAGCCCATGAACTGCCCGATGCACAACCTGGTCTTCGACTCCCGCGGACGCTCGTACCGGGAGCTTCCACTGCGGATGTTCGAGTTCGGCACCGTGTACCGGTACGAGAAGTCCGGCGTGATCCACGGCCTGACCCGTGCCCGCGGATTCACCCAGGACGACGCGCACATCTACTGCACCGAGGAGCAGATGGAGGGCGAGATCGCCTCGGTGCTCTCCTTCATCATCTCGCTGCTGCGCGACTACGGTCTGAACGATTTCTACCTCGAGCTGTCGACCAAGGATCCCGAGAAGTACGTGGGCGGCGACGAGCTCTGGGAACGGGCGACCGAGACGCTGCGACGAGTGGCCACCAATTCGGGACTCGACCTCGTTCCGGACCCGGGTGGAGCGGCCTTCTACGGCCCCAAGATCTCGGTCCAGGCCCGCGACGCGATCGGACGCACCTGGCAGATGTCCACTGTCCAGCTGGACTTCAACCTGCCCGAGCTCTTCGACCTGACCTACAACGCGGCGGATGGCACCAGGAAACGTCCGGTGATGATCCACCGCGCGTTGTTCGGCTCGATCGAGCGGTTCTTCGCGGTCCTGCTGGAGCACTACGCCGGTCTGTTCCCGGCCTGGCTGTCCCCCGTCCAGGTTGTCGGCATCCCCGTCGCCGAGGCACACGAGAAGCATCTCGAGGACATCATCGACGAGCTGCGGGGGCGGGGCATCCGCGCCGAGCTGGACCTGGCGGACGAGCGGATGCAGAAGAAGATCCGCAACCACACCACGGGCAAGGTGCCGTTCATGTTGCTGGCAGGTGACCGTGACGTGGAGGCCGGCGCGGTGAGCTTCCGCTTCCCGGACGGAACACAGCTCAACGGGGTCTCGCGCAACGCGGCGATGGACAAGATCCAGCACTGGATCTCCTCCCGACGCAACGACGTCCCCACGGCGGAGCGGGTATGACCGCCGGAGGTTCGGCGTCCACCGGGACGTACCGGCAGTACGGGGTCGGGCAGGATCGTCTCCAGGTGTTGTGGGCGCCGTACCGGATGTCCTACATCGCCGAATCCCGGTCCGAGCCGGCCGAGGGGATGACAGGGGAGCCGTTCCTGGACATCCCGCGGATGAGCGACGAGGACGGGCTGGTCGTCGCGCGCGGCGAGCACGTGTACGTGGTCCTCAATCTCTATCCCTACAACCCGGGTCACTCGATGGTGGTGCCCTACCGCAAGGTGGCCGACCTGGAGGATCTGAGCGACGACGAGGCCCGGGAGCTGATGTCCTACACTCAACACCTGCTGAGGGTCATCAAGGCGGTCTCGAATCCGGATTCGTTCAACGTCGGACTGAACCTCGGAAGTGCCGCCGGTGGCTCCCTGTCCGAGCACCTGCACCAGCACGTGGTTCCGCGATGGATCGGGGACGCCAACTTCATCACCGTGACCGCGGGCACCAAGGTCCTGCCGCAGTTGCTCCGGCAGACCCGGCAGCTGTTGGCCGACGCGTGGTCCGACACACCATCCGCGCCCCGACACACCTGACGAGCGGGAGAGACATGCTCAGCGAGTACGGACGCTCCGGCGTGACGAAGGTGGCGCACCCGTTCGCCACCTTTCTCGTCCGCCTGGGTGTCACGGCCAACGGGATCACACTCACGGGCCTGATCCTGACCTCTGCCGCAGCGGTCGCGCTCTTCGGCACCGGGCATCTGGTGGCGGGTGCGATCGTCATCGCGCTGTGCACCCTGCTGGACCTTCTGGACGGAGCGGTCGCGAGGGCCGGGGACGGCGGATCGCCGTACGGTGCGCTCGTCGACGCCGTGTCGGACCGGGTGGCGGACGGCGTCATCCTGGGGTCGCTGGTGTGGTGGCTCGTCTCCACCGAGCCGGACAACCGGTACACGCTGATCATGCTGCTGGCCTGCATGGTGCTGTCCCAGGTGGTCTCGTATTCCAAGGCCAGGGCGGACGCCGGCGGGCTGAGCACTCCGGGCGGACTGATGGAACGGGCCGACCGGCTCGTGTTGATCCTGCTGGGCGCCGGACTGGAGGGACTCGGTGTGCCCGCGGCGCTGGAAGTCGCGACCACGGCGGTCGCGGTGGGCAGTCTGATCACCGTGCTGCAGCGGGTGTGGGGTGGACGGGCAGACTACCTGTCCCGGGCGGACGCGGGTGGCGCGGAGACGGTCGGGGACCGATGAGCCGGATAGGGGAGAGACTCTCGGACCTGGGATACGCCGCGGGATGGGCCGTGGTCCGCGCACTTCCCGAGAGCGTGGCCCGAGCCGTCTTCCGGGGCGGAGCCGACCTGGCCGCACGACGTCAGGGTCCGGATTCGCAGCTGCGCAAGAACCTCGCGCGGGTTCTCGGTGTGGCGCCGGACGAGGTCCCGGAGCGGGTGATCCGGGACTCGATGCGGTCCTATGCCCGGTACTGGCGGGAGGCGTTCCGGCTCCCCACGATGGACCGTGAGGCCGTCGTACGGGAGATGGACCGGACGATCGACGGGCTCGAGAACCTCGACGGGGCGCTCGCGCTCGGGAACGGCGCGATCGTGGTGCTGCCGCACTCGGCCAACTGGGATCTCGGTGGCACCTGGCTCGCCCATCGGTACGGGGGCTTTGCCACCGTTGCGGAACGGCTCAAGCCGGAATCGCTCTACCAGCGCTTTCTCGAGTACCGGGAGGGTCTGGGCTTCACCATTTTCCCGCTCACCGGTGGCCCGGTGCCGCCGTTCGATGCGCTCAGGGCGGTACTCGAGAGCGGGGGGATCGTCTGCCTGCCGGGGGAGCGGGACCTGCGGCACACGGGCGTCCCGGTGACGTTCTTCGGCGAGCGGACGCGGATGCCCGCGGGGGCGGCGAAGCTCGCCGTGGAGACCGGGGCCCCGCTCATGGTGGCCGAGTTCTGGTATCCGGACGAGGACTCGATGCGTATCCGGGTCCATCCGCCGATCGACGTCTCCGACGGTGTGGAGTCGGCGGTACAGTCGATGGCCGACGTGTTCGCCGAGTGCATCGCCCGCAACCCCGACGACTGGCATATGCTCCAGCCGCTGTGGATCGACGATCTGCCGGCCGAGCGCCGCATGAAGCTCGAGGACTGATCCGACCGTGCGTATCGGCATGATCTGCCCGTACTCCTTCGACGCCCCCGGCGGCGTGCAGGCACACGTGGTGGACCTGTCACTGGAACTTCGCCGCCGCGGACACGACGTGCGTGTCCTCGCGCCGGGACGCCCCGAGAACGCCCCGATCCCCGGCATGACCCTCACCGGGCCCGGTATCGCCATCCCGTACAACGGCTCGGTGGCCCGATTGAGTTTCGGCCCCGCGGCCTGGCGGGCGACCCGCACCTGGCTCCGCGAGGAGCCCCTGGACGTACTTCATATCCACGAGCCCAACGCGCCGGGGGTGGGGATGTTCGCACTGGCGATGTCCTCGGGCCCGATCGCGGCGACGTTCCACACGTCCACGACCAGCTCGATGATCCTCGAGGCCTCCGATGCGGTCCTGGCACCGCTGCTGGAGAAGATCCGCGGGCGCATCGCCGTCTCGGCCCTGGCCCGCCGCTGGCAGATCGAGGCACTGGGATCCGACGCGGTGGAGATCCCCAACGGGGTGGACGTGTCCGCCTTCTCCGGCATCGACACCGCATCAGAGACCTCCCGCGAACCCACCGTGGCGTTCCTCGGGCGCTACGACGAACCCCGCAAGGGGATGGACGTACTCGTAGGGGCACTGCCCACGGTCCTGCGGGCGGTGCCCGACCTCCGTCTGCGGATCATGGGCGACGGTGACGAGAAGGCGCTACGCGCACGGTTGCCCCGTGGCATGGCGGTCGACTTCCTCGGGCGGGTGTCCGATGGCCGCAAGGCCGCGGTGCTCGCGGCCGCCGACGTCTACTGTGCACCGAACACCGGAGGCGAGAGCTTCGGGATCGTGTTGGTCGAGGCCATGGCCGCCGGGACGGCCGTGGTGGCCTCCGATCTGGACGCCTTCCGGCGGGTGCTGCGCGACGGGGAATGCGGCGAACTCGCCGCCGTCGGCGACTCCGACGCACTCGCCGCGGCGCTGACCCGGGTCCTGGTCGACGACGAGCGACGAAACACTCTCCGGACACACGGCGGTCAGGCCGTCCGTGAGTACGACTGGTCGGTCGTCGCTGACAGGGTCGTCCGGGTGTACGAGACGATCCGCGGACCCGAGGAGACGGTCCGTGTCCGGTGAGCTCGTGGCGCTCGTCGTCGTCGCCGTCGTCGTCCTGCTCGCCGCGCTGCTGGCCGCCTACCTCACCGCGCACCGGCTCGACCGCCTGCACATCCGGACCGATCTGGCCCGCGCGGCGCTGGTCGGCGCCCTCGGACGCCGGCACATGGTCGGCGCCGCGATCGCCCGTCAGCTCGCCGACGACGACCCGGAGACCGCGGAACGACTGACCCGGGCCGTGGCGGCGGCGCGGGCGCACCCACCCGACGCGGTCGCCGGTGTCGACCCCGCACCGGTACCGGACCGCCGTATCCGCGAGCTCGGCGCGGACCCGGAACACGACCACTGGCCCGACGCGGAGATATCCGAGAACCGCCTCGGAGTCCTCCTCGCAGGCGTCGACCCCGCGGCCCTTCCCGTCGACCTCGCCCACGACCTCGACGACGCGACCGACCGGGTCGCGATGGCCCGCCGCTTCTACAACGACGCCGTCCGCGACACCAGAGGCCTGCGGGAGCAGATGATCGTCCGGATCCTGAAACTGGCGGGGCGGGCACCGATGCCGGATTACGTCGAACTCGTCGACACGCCCCCGCCGGGGGGCTGACGGGCAGTCGGCCCGGGGCGGCGGTTGGGGAGTCCGAGTGAGGGCGACCTACACTGGTTACCCATCACACGTCGTCTGAGCCAGGAAGGCCTATTCGTGAGCGAGTCGAGCGAGAACACCACCGCGACGGGGCCGCTCGCGGAGTGCAGTGCCTCGGTGACGGATAGGATCCCGGCCGGGTCGTCGACGAA
>DWWG01000161.1 GCA_019119875.1 Candidatus Dietzia intestinigallinarum
CCCGAGCTCGGCGAGTCCGTCACCGAGGGCACCATCACCAAGTGGCTCAAGGCCGTCGGCGACACCGTCGAGGTCGACGAACCCCTGCTGGAGGTCTCCACCGACAAGGTCGACACCGAGATCCCCTCCCCGGTCGCCGGCACCATCCAGAAGATCGTCGCCGAGGAGGACGAGACCGTCGACGTCGGCGCCACGCTCGCCGTCATCGGCGAGGGCGCCGCCGCGGACGCCGGGCCCGAGGACGAGGGGACGCCGGAGCCGGCGAAGGAGGCCCGTCCGGCCGAGGCCCCCGCCCGGGCCGAGGGCGACGCCACCGACGCCACCGGGGCCGAGCAGCAGGCGGACAAGGCCGGCGACACCCCGGTGCAGGAGAAGAAGGCGGCCGCCGAGGCCGAGGCCAAGGCGGAGTCCGATCGTGATTCCGGCGCCGCGGCCCCCGCGACGGTGCAGAAGCGGGCCGAGCCCGCCGCGGCCGCCAAGGCCGGCACGGCACCGTACGTCACCCCGCTGGTGCGCAAGCTCGCACAGGAGCACGGCGTGGACCTGGACACGGTCAAGGGCACCGGCATCGGTGGCCGAATCCGTAAGCAGGATGTTCTCGCCGCCGCGAAGGGCGGGACCGCCGAGAGCGCACCGGAGGCTCCCGCCAAGGCCGCCGCCACCGGCGGCCCGTCGTCGGCAGGTGTCCGCCCGGAGCTCGCGGAGCTGCGCGGTACCACCAAGAAGGCCAACCGGATCCGCAAGGTCACCGCTCGGATCACGCGCGAGTCGCTGCAGTCGAGCGCCCAGCTGACGCAGGTCTTCGAGGTCGACATGACGCGCGTGGCGCAGCTGCGTGCCGAGGTCAAGGAGCAGTTCGCCGAGAAGCACGGCGTCAAGCTCACCTACCTGCCGTTTTACGCCAAGGCCGTGGTCGAGGCCCTGGTCTCGCACCCGAACGTCAACGCGTCCTACGACGAGGACGCCAACGAGATCACCTACCACGAGGCGGTGAACCTCGGGATCGCCGTGGACACCGAGGCGGGGTTGCTCTCGCCGGTCATCAAGAACGCCCAGGACATGGACATCCCGGCCCTGGCCAAGGCGATCATCGACCTCGCGGAGCGGGCACGGGCCTCCAAGCTCACCCCGGACGATCTCTCGGGCGGCACGTTCACCATCACCAACATCGGCAGTGAAGGCGCCCTGTTCGACACCCCGATCCTGGTCCCGCCGCAGGCTGCGATGCTGGGCACCGGCGCGATCGTGCGTCGTCCGGTGGTCGATGCGGATGACGACGGCGAGTCGATCGCCATCCGCTCGATGGGCTACACCCCGCTGACCTACGATCACCGTCTGATCGACGGTGCCGACGCCGGCCGCTTCCTCACCACGGTCAAGGACCGTCTCGAGAAGGCCGAGTTCGAGGGCGACCTCGGACTGTAGCCGCAGGCCGTGGGCACGGGCGTCCTCCTCACGGGGAGGGCGCCCGTCGTCGTTTCCGGCGTGTGGACAGGCAGCGACGTTCCGCCACGGGGAGACCGACAAGGGGCATTGCACGCCGGTTGTCTCCGCCGTCTACGGGCGGACGCCTACGCTGGAGGACATGCCCTTCAACGGTCAATCCCTCCGCCGCGAACCGTCCCCTCCGGAAATCCGCAGACTCGGCACGGTCGAGTACTCGCCCACCTGGGATCTGCAGCGCTCGCTCGCCGAGGAGCGCGCTGACGGAACCCGCGGTGACACGATCCTCCTGTTGGAGCATCCGGAGACCTATACGGCCGGCAAACGCACCGAGCCCGCGGACCGGCCGATGGACGGCACCCCGGTGGTAGACGTGGATCGCGGGGGCCGGATCACATGGCACGGCCCGGGCCAGTTGGTGGGCTACCCGATCGTCGCGCTCGCCGACCCCATCGATGTGGTGGAGTACGTCCGCCGGGTCGAGCAGGCACTCATCACCACCTGTACGCGTCTCGGGGTCGAGGTCGGCCGCGTCGAGGGGCGCTCGGGAGTGTGGTGTGCTGCGTCCGACGGGCGACCGGAGCGCAAGATCGCGGCCATCGGGATCCGTGTGCAGCGCGGGGTGACCATGCACGGTTTCGCTCTCAACTGCGACTGCGACCTCGGCGCGTTCTCCCGGATCGTCCCCTGCGGCATCGTGGACGCGGGCGTCACCTCACTGACCGAGGAGCTCGGTCGCACGGTCACCGTCTCAGATGTGCTGGAAGAGGCCACCTCCGACTTGGTGGAGGCCCTGGACGGCCGGCTGCCCGTCGTGTGATTCGCGCGTAGGGTGGCTGTCGTGACTGTGACTCCCGAGGGCCGCAAGCTTCTGCGCATCGAGGCCCGTAACGCCGAGACCCCGATCGAACGCAAGCCGTCCTGGATCCGGACCCGGGCAACCATGGGGCCGGAGTACAAGGAACTCAAGGGCTTGGTCCGTACCGGCGGCCTGCACACCGTGTGCGAGGAGGCGGGCTGCCCCAACATCTACGAGTGTTGGGAGGACCGCGAGGCCACGTTCCTCATCGGCGGGGAGCAGTGCACGCGTCGCTGTGACTTCTGCCAGATCGATACCGGCAAGCCCAGCGCCCTGGACCGAGACGAGCCACGCCGCGTGGCCGAGTCCGTCCGCGAGATGGGTCTGCGCTACTCCACCATCACGGGGGTCGCCCGGGATGATCTGGAAGACGGCGGTGCGTGGCTGTACGCGGAGACCGTCCGCAAGATCCACGAACTCAACCCCAACACCGGTGTGGAGAATCTCATCCCGGATTTCAACGGCAATCCGGATCAGCTGGCCGAGGTGTTCGAGTCACGCCCCGAGGTGCTGGCACACAACCTGGAGACCGTCCCCCGGATCTTCAAGCGCATCCGGCCCGCCTTCCGGTTCGATCGGTCACTCGATGTCATCCGCGCCGCACGCGATTTCGGGCTGGTCACCAAGTCCAATCTCATCCTGGGAATGGGCGAGACCTCCGAGGAGATCGTGGACGCCATGCGGGATCTGCACTCGGCCGGGTGCGACATCCTGACGATCACGCAGTACCTGCGCCCCAGCCCGCTGCATCATCCGATCGACCGCTGGGTCAAGCCGCAGGAGTTCGTGGAGCTGTCCGAGCAGGCCCGCGAGATGGGCTTCGCCGGTGTGATGGCCGGGCCGCTGGTCCGCTCCTCCTACCGGGCCGGTCGTCTCTACGTCCAGGCGTTGGCGCACCGTGGCCAGGAGGTCCCGGAGCATCTGCAGCAGCTGACCACCGGCGGGGCCGCGTCGCAGGAGGCCTCGAGCGTTCTGGAGCGTGAACGGGCCCGCGCCTGACACGTCCTCCCCCGGACTCCCCCGCGGCGTTCACCGCGGTTCTCTTGCCGTGGTGAACGCCACGTATCCTGGTGGGCATGGCGAAGAGCGAGCTCACCAAGGCGGAGAAGAAGGAGGCCCGGGCTGCTCGTCGGCAGGCGGGCAAGGAACAGCGCGGCCAGATGTGGGAAGCGCTGAAGATCCAGTCCAAGCAGGACAAACTCCTGTGGCCGCTGATGATCGGCGCGGTGGTTCTGGCCGCTGTGGTGTTCTTCCTGCTCGGATCGATCTGGGGCGGACAGTGGTGGATGCTGCCGCTGGGTGTCCTCGTCGGCGTGATGGCCGCCATGATGATCTTCTCCCGCCGTATCCAGAACACCGTGTACGGAAAGGCCGAGGGCCAGCCGGGAGCCGCCGCGTGGGCGCTCGACCAGCTTCGTTCGGGCTGGCGTGTCAACCAGGCGGTGGCGGCGACCACCAACTTCGACGCCGTCCACCGCGTCGTCGGCCGCTGCGGCATCGTCCTGGTCGGTGAGGGCCAGCCCCACCGCCTCAAGCCGCTCATGATGCAGGAGAAGAAGAAGGTCGCCCGTGTCGTGGGCGACACCCCGATCTACGAGTTGATCGTGGGCGACGAGGAGGGCACCACCCCCGAGCAGGTCCCGCTGCGCAAGCTCAACCGGCGCCTCACCCGGTACCCGATGAACATCAGCCGGCAGAAGGTGGACGCCTTGGACACCCGGCTCCGCGCACTGAGCACCAAGACCGGTGTGCAGAACCAGATGCCCAAGGGCCCCGTCCCCCAGGGGGCCAAGGTCCGCAACATCCAGCGTTCCGCCCGCCGTCGGGGCTGATCTCCCGGATAGCCGGTTCGGCGATCACCGGGTCACCGGGTGCGGATCAGCGCGGTCCCGGTGGCGCGGTCGTGCATTCCGCGCCCGTCCTCGTCCTGCACCAGTGGCGGGATCAGGAAGAAGATGAAGATCACGCGGACGAGCGACCGGATGAATCCCACGCGCTCGTCGGCGTCGACGCGAGCCGTGCCGATCCCGAGCAGGGCCTGCCCCGGCGTCTGGGCGAACAGCCAGACGCACACGACACCCGCCACGGCCCAGGCCACCGGCACCGCCCAGCTGGTGACCGCGGCGAACGTCTCGCCCCCCAACGCGGCGGGACCACCGAACGCCACGATGATCCCGACGAATGCGTAGGCGAACGCCCAGTCCACGACGAGGGCGGCGATGCGCGTGCCCAGTGCCGCCATGGAGCCTTCCCCGTCCCTGGGCATGCCCAGGCGCTCTCCCTTGTACCTCTGTTCGGGCCCACTCCCGGACGAGGCCGGTCCGGACAGCCATGATCCCGCTACGTCACGCATGTGTCCCAGGGTAGCCGGGGCGCCACCGGTCCCCACCTCGGCGATCCAGGTGTCGCGCCGTCTAGGCTTGACGCGTTGGGAAGGGAGCCACCCGGTCCGTCGCGTAACACCCGCGAAACATTCGCTTGACTGCCGGGCAACACCACGCCCATATCGTGAGGTCACCGCACGACGGGAAGACACCGCGTCTCCCGTCGCACCGATAAGACGAGGAGCGTCACCGTGGCATTCTCCACCCCGGGCGAAGTCATCAAGTTCATCAAGGACGAGGACGTCGAGTACGTCGACATCCGGTTCACCGACATGCCGGGGGCCGAGCAGCACTTCTCGATCGCCGCAGCGGCCTTCGATGAGGACATGATCGAGGAGGGGCTCGCGTTCGACGGTTCCTCGATCCGTGGGTTCCAGTCGATCCACGAGTCGGACATGATGCTCCTGCCCGACGTGGCCACAGCCCGACTGGACCCGTTCCGCAGGGCCAAGACACTCAACATCAGCTGCTTCGTGCACGACCCCTTCACCCGCGAGGCGTACAGCCGAGACCCACGCAACGTCGCGCGCAAGGCGGAGGAGTACCTGATCTCCACCGGCATCGCCGACACCTGCTTCTTCGGGGCCGAGGCCGAGTTCTTCGTCTTTGACTCGGTCCGGTACGGCTCGGGCACCAACCACGGTTTCTACGAGGTCGATTCGATCGCCGGTCACTGGAACACCGATGCCCCGACCGAGGCCGACGGCTCGGCCAACCTCGGCTACAAGGTGCGGGCCAAAGGCGGATACTTCCCCGTCGCCCCCTACGACCACTTCGTGGACCTGCGCGACGAGATGTCCACCAACCTCACCAACGCCGGCTTCGAGCTCGAGCGTCTGCACCACGAGGTGGGCAGCGGTGGGCAGCAGGAGATCAACTACAAGTTCAACACCCTGCTCCACGCCGCGGACGACGTCCAGCTGTTCAAGTACATCGTCAAGAACACGGCGTGGAAGAACGGCAAGTCCGCCACGTTCATGCCCAAGCCCCTCTTCGGCGACAACGGGTCGGGCATGCACGCCCACCAGTCGCTGTGGAAGGACGGTAAGCCCCTGTTCCACGACGAGGCCGGGTACGCCGGACTGTCCGACATCGCCCGGCACTACATCGGCGGGATCCTGCACCACGCGCCGTCGCTGCTCGCGTTCACCAACCCCACGATCAACTCGTACCACCGCCTGGTGCCGGGCTACGAGGCTCCGATCAACCTGGTGTACTCGCAGCGCAACCGCTCGGCCTGTGTCCGCATCCCGATCACCGGTAACAACCCCAAGGCCAAGCGCATCGAGTTCCGGTGCCCCGACTCCTCGGGCAACCCCTACTTCGCGTTCGCCGCGATGATGATGGCCGGACTGGACGGCGTGAAGAACAAGATCGAGCCGCTCGCCCCGGTCGACAAGGATCTCTACGAGCTGCCGCCGGAGGAGGCCGCCGACATCCCGCAGGCGCCCACGTCGCTGCCCGCGGTCATCGACCGACTCGAGGCGGACCACGACTACCTCACCGAGGGAGGGGTGTTCACCGAGGACCTCATCGAGAACTGGATCTCGTACAAGCGTGAGAAGGAGATCGCCCCGGTCAACCTGCGCCCGCACCCGCACGAGTTCGAGCTCTACTACGACTGCTGAGCCTCCCGGCTGAACGTCGCCTGAATCCGCCAAACGCCCCGGCCACATCGGCCGGGGCGTTTACGGTTGGGCGCAGAAGGACATGCCGACGTGGTGACAGCGCCGGAAGGAGCCGGATACCGATGGATGCCGAACAGTTCGACTTCCGGAGTTCCTCCCCGCGCGCCCGTCCCCTCAAGGTGGTCGCCGCCGCGCTCGACCCCGATCACGACCCGGAGCTCGACAAGGACGGCAGGGGCTATCCGGTCTTGCTCAAGCTGTCCCGGGTCCTCGACCCCGAGGAGGCGCGGCTGATCCTCGACCGCAATCCGTTCCTCCACGCCACCGCCGGATCCCGCAAGCTCATCGCCATGGACACCTCGGTGGAGACCGTCCGCGAACAGAAGGACCGTCTGCAGCTTCTGCTCGCGGAGGTCGAGGCGGACGCGTTGGCGGAGCAGGCACGCCGACGCATGGAGGAACACCGCGCTGCCGAGCTCCGGGTCGCCGAACTGCGCAGGCGTAACGAGATCCTCGGCGAGATCGACTGGTAGGCGTCCCGACGAACCGGGGCGGACTCAGTCCAGCTGGTTGAGACGGACTCAGCCCAGCTTGGGGAAGTTGCCCGGACAGTACGTCATGACCGCGGTGCCGAGGAAGAAGCCCTGGCCATCCGGATCGAGCTGGGTCTGCTCGCCCAGCCACCCGGACACCTCGTCCATCTGCTGTCCCGCGTCGAAGCGTGCACACGCCTCCGTCGCGGTGCCCACCGGGTCCGTGCCTTCCGGCAACACGATCCCACGACTGTCCAGCAGGGCCACGAAGTCACCGGCCCCGGGGGCCGGCTCGGGGGCGGGTGCCGGGGGCTCGGGGGC
>DWWG01000020.1 GCA_019119875.1 Candidatus Dietzia intestinigallinarum
CCACCCCTGGGCGTTGAGTCGATCCGTGCAGCATTCCCGCAGGAAAATCGAGCGCACGCCCTGCCGCAGCGACTCAACACACCAGCACCCAGGCACACCAGGCCGCATAAGCGCCCGCACCGCACCGCCCACGCGGGCAACCCACCCCAAGCGGCCCCACCCTGGGCGTTGAGTCGTTCCATGCAGCGTTTCCGCAGGAAAATCGAGCGCACGCCCTGCCGCAGCGACTCAACACACCAGCACCCAGGCACACCAGGCCGCATAAGCGCCCGGACAGCGCTGGAGCTGAATGTTAGCCGGGCTGGATGCCGGGCCCGCCAGTAGAATCGTGGCCAGTACCGGCGAAAGGACCGACATGAGCGGGAGCACCTGGCGTCCCTGCCTCTACGGGCAGAAGTGGCCCGAACTGTTCGCCCAGTTGCCCGACGACCGCTCCCGGCACAACGTCTCCCAGACCCTCGCCGACAGCCGCCTCGAGGGCAAGGTCCACACGCGCGAGGACGTCTCGGACTTCATCGACGTGGAACTCGGACGCATGTCACCGGAGGAGAGCATCGCCCGAGGTATGCAGAGGTATCGAGCCCAGCGTGGCGCATCTGCATGAGCCGAACCGAGAACGGTGATTGGCACGCATATTTCTGACCCGCGAGCACCGTCCTCAGGAACAAGCTCACGATCACAGTCGGTGACGATCTCCGCGAGATCGAATACCGGGTGGCCGAACTCCGAGCTCAAGAGATCCGGAACGGCACACTCCGCATCGACCACACCTTTGACGCAGCGCATCTCAAGGTCATCCATGCACACCTGTTCGGCGACATCTACGACTGGGCCGGGCAGTACCGGACCGTCAACATTTCCAGGGGCGGCGCCGGCAAGGTGACCCACCACTTCGGTGACCACAGCAGCATGGACATGTACATGCGGCAGGTGCGTCGCCTCATCGAGACCACTCCCTGGCGCGACCTCGAACCGGACGAACTGGCCGACGCCCTCGCAAACGTCCACACCCGACTGAACTTCGCCCACCCGTTCCGCGAAGGCAACGGACGCACCACCCGCATCTTCATGCAGCATCTCGCCCAGCACGCTGGCGCCGTGCTCGACTTCGGTCGCGTCACCGCCGAGGCCTGGAACTCCGCGAGCGCCGCGACGTTTCTCCACCCGTACGGCCTGCGACTGGACAGCGAGCCGCTCGCGCAGATCTACCGCGACATCACCAGCCGGCAGTGACACGCCCACCGGGCCGGGCGCCCGACCGGATCCCAGCCGAAGCTTGACCTTGTCACTGTGTCAAGGTTGATGATCGGGGCATGAGAATCGGTGAGGTCGCGCAGATCGTCGGGATCAGTGCACGCAGCATCCGGCACTACCACCGCCTCGGCGTGATGCCGGAACCCGAGCGCACGGGCGGCGGATATCGCGACTACGACCTGGTCGACCTGGCCCGCATCGCCCGGATCGCCTTCCTCTCCGACTCGGGAGTCCCGCTGCGGGAGGTCGGCGCGATCCTCGAGTCCGAACGCGGCGCCGGGGGCGGAGGTGGCGCCGGCGAAAGCGGTGGCAGTGGCGGTGGCGGCGGCGGAAGTGGCGCCGGCGGCGGTGGCGCCGGCGAAAGCGGTGGCAGCGGCGATGGCACTGCACACCGAGGCCCTGCCCCCACCGATCCGGCCGCCGACCTGGCCGCGATCCGCGACGGCATCGACAGGAAGATCGCACAGCTCACCCGGCAACGGGAACGACTGGACGTGATCGCCCGGCGAGCCGCCGCCGGACTGCCACCGGGACTGCTGCCCGAGCCGGTCGCCACCGCCCTCAACACCTGCAGAGCCGACGCCGCCCACGACCCCGAACTGACCGCCCTCATCGATCGCGAACACGACCTGCTCGACCTGGTAGCCCTGGGCGCAGACTTCCCCGACGTGCTCACCGCGACCTATGTGGCGATCGGCTCGGACGCCGAACGCCGCCGCGACTACCTGGACATGCTCGCCGGCTTCCAGCGCATCGAGGGCCACCGCCCAGCCGACGTGGAACCCGAGATCGCCCGACTCGTCGACCTCCTCCTGCGCGACCCCGACCTGCGCGCCCTCGTCGCCGGCCCACCGGCCGCAGAGGCCGAGCCCACAACCCCGGCACCACCGGGCGCGAGCCCACCCGAGGCAGCCGAACCCACCGCAGACCCGGCAGAACCCACCCGGCCCGCGGCGAAGACCGGCCCGACGCTCGACCAGCTCCTGCCCGACCCCGCCCAACGCGAGGTGGTGCGACGCACGCTGATCGCACTGGACGTGCTCCCGTGACGGGCCGGCTGCTGCCGGTGGCGGCGCTCGTCGTCGTCGTCATCGATGCGACCTTGCTCGCCACCGGGGTGATCGGCCCCGCCACCGCTCTCGCCCTGTTCCTCGCGGTGGAGATCCCCCTCGGCGCGCTCGCGGTGGGCGACTACGTGCGGCGCTACCGCCACCACCGCGCGGGCGCACACAACCGGCGGGACGCCCTGCGAGCACTGGCCGCCGCCGACCCGTTCCTGCGGATGATGGCCGCCGAGGCGCGCACGTTCGCCTCCCTCGGCCGCTGGATCGCGCGGCGACCGGATGTGCCGGCAGGCGCGGTGGCGATCGGCTACTCGCGCGGCACGCTGGGCATCCCGGTAGCGCTCTCCGTCGCGGCGGGGATCGAGCTGGTGGCCGTGCATCTGCTCATCCCGTGGCCCGCGGTGCGGCTCGTGTTGGATCTGCTCGGGGTGTACGCGCTGCTCATGATCCTGGGATTGCTCGCCGGGCGGATCGTTCGGCCGCATCTGATCGTCGGCGGCGAGCTGGTGCTGCGCAGCGGGCCGCACGTCTGCGCACGCGTGCCGCTCGATGCGATCGCCCGGGTGCGCCTCGACCGTCACCTGGGCTCCGGCGGGGCGGAAGTGATCGACGACGACAACAACGACGACAACAACGCTGTGCTGTCACTCGCCGGGCCCGACGGCACCTCTGTCTCTCTGGATCTCACCCGCGCGGTGGCGGCGAGTGTGCCCTCGTATCCGTGGAGCGCGCCTGAGCTGCGGCAGTTGTGCTCGATCCGGCTGCACGTCGACGACCCGGACTCCGCCGTGGCGCTGATTCGGGCTCGGCTCGGTGCCGGAAGCCGCGGCCGCGGATTCTGATCTGCGGTTACTGCTGATCTGCGGCTACTCGGCGGGCTGCCCGAGCTGTCCACCCATCGAATCCGAGCCACCCACCCGAGGCACCTATCGAATTCTCCTGCACCGTGCGGGCCCGCTAGGTGGAGCGCAGTCCGATAGGTGTCGCGTGGTCTGAGCAGAGCGCGTGGTCTGAGGGGAGCGCAGTCCGATAGGTGTCGCGTGTTCGGAAGGGCCCGGCCTCCAGCAGCCGGCCCCTACAGCCGGAGCGTGGCGGCCTCAGGCGCCGAACCAGGCCCGGCCGAGCTCGGCGTAGCGGCCGCCGGCCTGCAGGAGCTCGGCGTGCGTGCCCGACTCCACGATCCGCCCGCGCTCCATCACCAGAATCCGGTCGGCCGTGACCGCCTGACTCAGCCGGTGGGCCACGACGAGACCGGCACGCCCCTCCAGCACCGCGGCGGCCGCCGCATCAAGCCTGCGGGCCCCGGAGGAACCGGCCTCGGCGGTCGCCTCATCCAGAATCACCACGTCCGGGTCCGCCAGCTCGAC
>DWWG01000162.1 GCA_019119875.1 Candidatus Dietzia intestinigallinarum
GTCCTCCTCGGCGACGATCTTCTGGATGGTGCCGGCGACGGGGGAGGGGATCTCGGTGTCGACCTTGTCGGTGGAGACCTCCAGCAGGGGTTCGTCGATCTCGACGGTGTCGCCGACGGCCTTGAGCCACTTGGTGATGGTGCCCTCGGTGACGGACTCGCCGAGCTCGGGCATGACCACGTCGGTGCCCTCGCCGCCGCCGGAGCCGCCGGAGGACTTCCCGGCGGGGGCCGGCTCGTCCCGCGAGGGCTCGTCTGCGGTGTCCGACTCGTCGGACCCGGACTCTCCGGCCGTGGACTCGTCAGCCGAGGAATCATCCGATCCCGCCGAGCCGTCGTCGATCAGGGCGAGTTCTCCGCCGATCTCGATGGTCTCGTCCTCCTCGGCGACGATCTTCTGGATGGTGCCGGCGACGGGGGAGGGGATCTCGGTGTCGACCTTGTCGGTGGAGACCTCCAGCAAGGGCTCGTCGACCTCTACCGTGTCCCCCTCCTTCTTGAGCCAGCGGGTGACGGTCCCCTCGCTGACTGATTCACCGAGTGCCGGCATCTGTACGGAGAAGGCCATGGTGTCGTGACTCCTCGAGAGTTCTCTTGCGCTGCTCCCGGGCGCGGTCTGCACCCGCGGTGAGCGGCGACGTGGGTTGGGCAACAATCTGTTCGTCGGAGCAACCGGATGGAACCGCGGTGGCGCTCCGTCCAGATGATCGTCGTCCATTGTGCCTTCTGCCACTGGTCGGCGTCGTGGGACGCCCCGAACCGGAGGCATGCCGGGCGCTAATTCGGCCGAAGTCCCCGGGATCGGCGCAGCTGACGCTCGGTACGATCGTCACGAGATGCTCGGCTCCGCCCCGGGAAGGGGGAGCCGTGGGGGAGGAGTCCGATTGTGGGGATACGTGATCTGTTCGGGCGACGCAGGCCCCGGGTTCCCGCCGACCCGGCGGATCTGGATCACCTCCGCCGGTGGTGCAGCACCCGTGTCGGGGTCGAGGCCTTCCTCGAGCCCGAGACCCTGGTCTCCGTTCCCGGCCTGTGTCTCGTGGCGTTCGACGGTGAGTGGACGCGCCGCCCGGTCGGTGACGTGGGCACGGCCCGCAAGCTCGCCTCCGAGCTCGGGCTCCCGCTGTCGGACGCCACGGTGACCGGGTACCCGCAGCGGATGCGGGACTACGAGGAGGTGCGCATCAAGCGGGAACGCCGCGAACGCGCCCAACGGCTACGCGACCAGATGCGCGAGGCCGACGGGCGCTGATCACGCACCGCCGGCCTCGCGCGCGGGTAGGCGTCGGAGGCTGCGGGTCAGCCGGCCGCGGCGATGTCCTCCAGGACGGCGAGCATGGTGCGCACCGGCACGCCTGTCGCGCCCTTGGGGAGGTAGCCCTCGGCGCCGCCCGAGTTGTAGGCCGGGCCGGCGATGTCGATGTGCGCCCACTCCACGCCCTCGGCCACGAACTCGTTCAGGAACAGCCCGGCCGAGAGCATGCCGCCCCAGCGGTGCGGGGTCACGTTGGTCAGATCGGCGACCTCCGAGTCCAGCCCGTCGCGCAGTTCCTCGGGCAGCGGCATGGCCCAACCGTTCTCGCCGACGTCGCGGCTGAGCTCGGCCACGCGGTCGCGGAAGTCCTCCGAGCCCATGACGCCCGGAGTCCTGGTGCCCAGAGCCACCATCTGCGCACCCGTGAGGGTGGCCGTCTCGATGAGGTGCGAGGGGGAGTCCTCGCAGGCCCGCACGATCGCATCGGCCAGGATGAGTCGCCCCTCGGCGTCCGTGTTCTGCACCTCCACGGTGGTCCCGCCGTACATGGTCAGCACATCGCCCGGGCGGTAGGCGGTGGCCGACGGCATGTTCTCGGCCATCGGCACCGTCGCGACGATGTTCAGATCGAGGTCCAGCCGCGCGGCCAGGATGACGGTGGCCACCACGGCCGCGGCGCCGCCCATGTCCATGGTCATCTGCTCCATGCCGGCAGCCGGCTTGATCGAGATGCCGCCGGTGTCGAAGGTGACGCCCTTTCCGACGAGTGCGACCCGGGGCCGTCCCTCGCCGCCACGGTGGGTCAGCCGAACCAGGCGCGGCCCGCGCGCGGAGCCGCCACCCACCGCGAGGATGCCGCCGAACCCGCCCTCGGCGAGCGCGGTCTCGTCCAGGACCTCGACCTCGAGGCCGGCCTCCGACGCCAGCGAGGCGGCACGGTCCGCGAATGAGCCGGGAAAGAGCAGGTTGGGCGGGGTGTTGACCAGATCGCGGGCCAGGCCCACGCACTCGGCGATGGTGGCGGCGCGGGCAACCGCGTCCGAGCCGGACTCGCCGACGAAGACCCGAAGGGTGTCCGGGGCGGCTGCGTCGTCGTCGTCCTTCTCGTCCTTCGCGGTGACCTTGGCGGGCGTGAACGATCCGAGTCCGGCGCCCAGGGCGACGGCCTCGGCCCTCTCGGCGTCGAGCAGCACCAGGGCCGATCCGAGGCCGCGGCAGGCGCGTGCGGCGGCACCGGCCGCGCGGCGCAGGACCTCGTCGGTCCGCTCGTCGTCCGAGGCGCCCAGGCCCACCAGCACGACCGAGTCGCCGGGCACCCCCGCCGACGCCGGAACGCGGGTGGTGGAGCCGACCTTGGTCGACGCCCCGACCGAGCGGGCGAGTGTGGACAGCGCCCATGTCGCCTCACCGTCGAGCCCGGGGGCGACGACGACGGGGGCCGCGGCCGCGTCCTTCTCCCCCTCGGCGGCGGCATCCGCGACGATTCCCACCACCACCACGTCGGACGTCACAGGCGAGGTGACCGCCTCGATCGAGGCGAGGTCCGGGCTGTGGCTGAGGATCGAATCCGCGGTCGGCATATGACGCTCCTGGGGTGGTCGGCAACTGGCTGGAAACAGGTCCGGGACGAGGTCCCGGCGCCCGGACGACATGACGGGGACCGCCACGGCGAGGGCACCATAGTCTATCGACTAACGTGTGAATGAAGCCGTACTGGAGAGCGCGAGGAGTGGCGACATGACCGACACCGGAGATCTCTGCGAGGGACCACTGCACTCCCGCCACGTGGAGGCCGGTGCGACTTTCGCCCCGTTCGGCGGCTGGTCCATGCCGGTCCAGTACACCGGAACCGTTGCCGAACACACTGCCACCCGGACGTCCGTCGGCCTGTTCGACGTGAGCCACCTCGGCAAGGCCCTGGTGAGCGGGCCGGGAGCGGCGGAGTTCGTCAACTCGTGCCTCACCAATGACATCGATCGCGTCTCCGCCGGTAGCGCGCAGTACACGCTCTGCTGCGACGAGGACGGGGGAGTCGTCGACGACCTGATCGCCTACCGGGTCTCCGACGACGAGGTCTTCCTCATCCCCAACGCGGCCAACACCGCCGAGGTGGTCCGGCGCCTGAACTCCGCCGCGGCCGAGCGCGCTCCCGGGATCACCGTCACCGACCAGCACCGCTCCCACGCCGTGATCGCCGTCCAGGGACCGCGGTCCGGCGAGGTCCTCACCGCTCTCGGCCTGCCCACGGACCTGGACTACATGGCGTACGTCGATGCCGATCTCGACGGCCGGTCGGTCCGCATCTGCCGCACCGGCTACACCGGTGAGTACGGCTTCGAGGTGCTGCCCGCCTGGGATCAGGCCGGACCCGTGTGGGACGCCCTGGCCGAGCAGGTCCTCGCGCGCGAGGGCGCACTCTGCGGACTCGGGGCCCGCGACTCGCTGCGCATGGAGGCCGGATACCCGCTGCACGGCAACGAGCTGTCGGTGGACCTCAGTCCGCTCGAGGCGCGCTGCGGCTGGGCCATCGGCTGGGACAAGCCACATTTCTGGGGCCGCGAGGCACTGCTGCGGCAGAAGGAGGCCGGCCCCGCACGCCGCATGTACGCGCTCGAGGTGACCGGGCGCGGTGTCCTCCGGGCCGGTCAGACCGTGCGGGCCGACGGTCGAGATGTGGGCGTCACCAGCTCCGGCACCTTCTCGCCGACCCTCAAGACCGGCATCGCGTTGGCGTTCATCGGGGTGGACGCGGGATTGAAGAAGAACGACGAGGTCGTGGTCGACGTACGCGGGCGCGAGGTACCTTGCCGACTCGCGGTACCCCCGCTCGTCGAGATCCACACCCGCTGACCCGCCCCACCCTCCCCAGGAACGAGACCTCATGTCCGATTTCGATATCCGCCCTTCCGCCGCACCGCGATCCGCCGAGGAGCGCGCCGCGATCCTGGCCGCACCCGGGTTCGGCCGGCACTTCACCGACCACATGGTCACCCTGCAGTACGCCGACGGCGCCTGGGGGACACCGGTCGTCGAGGCCTACGCGCCGCTGAGCATCGACCCGTCGGCGGTGGTCCTGCACTACGCGCAGACCATCTTCGAGGGACTCAAGGCCTATCGTCAGGCCGACGACTCGATCGCGTCCTTCCGCCCCGAGCAGAACGCCGCCCGGTTCAACCGGTCCGCGCAGCGGCTCGCCATGCCGCAGCTCCCGGAGGAGCTGTTCATCCGGTCACTGCGGCAGCTCGTCGCGATCGACCGTGACTGGGTCCCCGCAGCCGGCGGTGAGGAGGCCCTCTACCTGCGACCGTTCATGATCGCCACCGAGACGGGACTCGGCGTCCGGCCGGCCGACGAGTACCTGTACGCCGTGATCGCCTCGCCCGCCGGCGCCTACTTCTCCCGCGGCGTCGCGCCCGTCAGCGTCTGGCTCAGCACCGAGTACGTCCGTGCCAGCCCGGGCGGCACCGGCGCCGCGAAGTTCGGCGGGAACTACGCCGCGTCGCTGCGCGCCCAGGAGCAGGCCGCGTCCGAGGGCTGCGACCAGGTGGTCTGGCTCGACGCGATCGAGCGCAGGTATGTCGAGGAGATGGGCGGCATGAACCTGTTCTTCATCTACGGTTCGGGTGAGTCGGCAGAGATCGTGACCCCCGAACTCTCCGGCTCACTGTTGCCCGGCGTCACCCGCGACAGTCTGCTCACGCTCGCCCGGCACCTCGGCTACCCCGTCACCGAGCGCAAGGTGTCCGTGGAGGAGTGGGAGACCGGCGTGGCCACCGGGGAGATCTCCGAGGTGTTCGCCTGCGGGACGGCGGCCGTGATCACCCCCGTCGGCTCCGTCAAGCACGCCGGTGGCGGCTACACGATCGGTGACGGCGGACCGGGCGAGATCACCATGCGGCTGCGGGAGACCCTCACCGGTATCCAACGAGGATCCGTGGAGGACCCGTTCGGCTGGATGACCACCCTGGCCTGACGCGGCTGCTCGTGGGGCGCACGGGCCAGGCCGGTACCGGTGACGCCCTCAGAGCAGGAGGACGGCGGCGACGAGGGTCGCCGCCGTTCCCGTCTCGACGGCTGCCCCGAGGACGTCGCCGGTGATCCCGCGCAGCCGCCGGACCACGTGACGGCCGGCGCCGGCGGTCGCGAGGTACGCGGCGACACCCAGCGCCGCCCCCACGATCGGCCGCCACCAGCCCTCGGGGAGCGAGCCAGTGCCCGCGAGCCCGGCGCCGGCCACCCCGCACAGCAGGCCGATCCCCACGACCGCCAGCCGGGACTGCGAGCCGGCCACCATCGCGCCGAAGCCCGTCGGGGACGCTGCCGGGACGCCCCTCCGGAGGAGGACGACCGGCAGGCTACGGGAGATCACGAACGCGGCCAGAGGTGCCAACCACGCGCCCGAGTCGACCAGCGCCCCCAGGGCGGCGACCTCGGCGAGGACGGTCAGGGCCAGGACCGCGGAGCCCATGGGGCCGACCGAGCCGGAACGCATGATCTCCAGCGCCCGCTCCGGACCGGCGTACGAGCCCAGCGCATCGGCGGTGTCGGCCAGCGCGTCGATGTGCATCCCGCGGGTGAGCGCGAGCACCGCGGCCACCCCGGCGATCCCGCTCAGAAGGGCCCCGCCGCCCAGCGCGTGGACAGCGTGTGCGACCGCGGTGGCGACGAGTCCACACACCAGGCCCACCACCGGGAGCGCGGTCATGGCCCGGCCGGCCAGATGCGTGTCCGGAACACCGACGCGGCCGACGGGTAGCACGGTCATCCAGGACAGTGACACCCGCACAGCGCCGAGCACGAGAGTCAGTCGTCCCTTCCGCTGACCCCGGCGTCGGCGAACGTCGCCATCTCCGTGAGGATCGCGACCGCGTTGTGGACGACAGGCAGGGCGGCCACGGCGCCACTGCCCTCACCCAGCCGCATGGAGTGCTCGAGGATCGGCTCGAGTGACAGGTAGGTCAGGGCCGCCGAGTGTGCGGGCTCGGCGCTACGGTGGCCGGCGACCCACCACTGACGGGAGCCGGGGGCGAGCGCCTCGGCCATGAGAGCGCCGGCCGTGACCACCGATCCGTCGAGGATGCACGGTGTCCTGCGGACGGCGGCCTGGGCGAGGAACCCGGCCATCGCGGCGATATCGGCCCCGGCGACCTTGCGGAGCATCGCCACCGGGTCACGGACGTCCCCGGAGGCACGGAACATGGCGTCGCGGATGGCCGAGGTCTTGCGCATCCACCCCTCGTCGTCGATCCCGGTGCCCCGCCCGACCAACTCGACGGGCTCACGGCCGGTGACCAGGCAGGCCAGGACGGTCCCCGGGGTCGTGTTGCCGATGCCCAGATCGCCGGCGATGAGCAGGTCGGCCCCCGAGTCGACCTCCTCGTCGGCGATCCGGCGGCCCGCGGCGATCGCCGCCCGCACCTCGTTCTCGGTCAGCGCGTCCTCACGGTCGATCGCCCCGGAGGAGCGACGGATCTTGTGGTCGTCGAGCCCGCCCGGACGTTCGGCCGACATCGCCATGTCGGCGACGCGGACTGTGGCCCGGGCCTGCCTGGCCAGCACCGACACGGCCGCGCCGCCGCCGACAATGTTGTCGGCCATCTGCAGCGTGACAGCCTGCGGGTACGCCGACACCCCGTGCTCGGCGATGCCGTGATCGCCGGCGAAGACGACAACCCGGGCCCGCTCTAGCGCCCGCGGAGGACAGACGCCCTGGCAGGCGGAGATCCACGCGCCCAGTTCCTCCAGTCGGCCGAGAGACCCGGCGGGCTTGGTCAGGGTGAGCTGCCGGGCCCGGGCCTCCTCCGAGACCGTGTGCGCCGGGGGGTGGACCGGTGGGAACGCCACCGGGTCCTCATAGTGTTCGACGTCCCGCAGGCCGGGGAACACGGCGGTCGGGTCGGCGTCCGCGTCCGGCGCTGCCGGGGACGACTCGTCAGTGGGGACCGCGGTGTGCTGCGCGGTGGGGGCGTCGTTGTCGTCGTCAAACCCCCCGGCGGACACGACCGCCGGCGCGGCGACGGCACGGACCCCGGCAGCCACCTCGCCGGCCCCGGCACTCACCTCGCCGGGCACGGCGGCGGCTCCGGACAGGGGAAGGGCGCGACCGGCGACGACGAGAACCGCCGAATCGCAGACCTCGGCCAGTCGCCGGTTGAGCGATCCGATCACATCCGCGAAGACCCGGCCCGACAGGGTCTCCGGCACCACCCCGAGCCCCACCTCCGGGGAGACCAGGACCACCGGGGCGGTGCGCTCCGCGACCGCCGCGACCACCGCGTCCAGGTCGTCGTCCACCGCCGCACCGCCGTCGGCCCAGGCCAGGGTCGCGTCCATCCGGCGGGTCAACCACCCGCCCAGATCATCGACGAGCACCGTCGAGGTGGGGTACTCGCTCAGAACACGTGCGACCTCGTCGGTCTCCACGGTCACCCAACCCGCCGGCCGTCGATCCCGATGCGCGGCGATCCTGGCCGACATCTCCTCGTCGCCGGCGTCCCGGCGCGCGGTCGCCACATAGACGACGTCCGTGCCGGTGGCCGCGGCCAGGGACTCGGCGTGAACGGACTTGCCCGAGCGGGTGCCGCCGAGGACTAGCTGACGCATGGGGATTCTGCCCTTCCGGATGGAACGTCGGTGGAGTCGGTGGGATCGGGCCCGGGCGGGCGATCAGATGGTGTCGCCCGGGCGGACCCGGGGGCGCGGCGTACGGAGCATGCGCGGCTGGGTGGCGCGCATGACCGCGTACCAACCCAGGCCGAAACCAGTGTCCTCCGTGTCGGGGAACCGGTCCCGCACCACCTTGTTGACCGTGCGGCCCAGGAGGATCCCGTCGATCACCACCACCGCGATGAGCACCAGGAACAACGTCTGGCTGTACATCATCAGTGTGGGATCCGGGATCAGCTGGAACACGATCACGAACAGCGCCAACGGCATGAACCAGTTGATCAGGCGGCGATGTGTGTCCACCCAGTCGCGGACGAAACGCCGGACCTCACCGCGGTCGCGGGAGAGCACGTAGCGGTCGTCGCCCTCCATCATGAGTCGGCGGCGCTCCTCGCGCGCGGCGCGGGCCTCGGCCTTGGCGGCCTTGCGCTCCTCCTTGGTCATGGTCGCCTCGACAGCCTTGCGCCGCTCCCGGGCCTCCTTGCGCGTCAGCGGCGCTGACACCGGGCCCTGGCGCATCCCCCGGGCGCGTTCCTGGTCGCGCCGCTTGGGGGTCGGCTTACCCTTGCCCGCGGGCCGGCGAGGGTCGACGACGGGGCCCGTCTCGGGCTCGGGCCGAGCCTCGGGGGCCGGCGAGTCCTGGCTGTTCTCGTCGTCTCGGGAGCCGAATGCGCGCAACTTCACGACACCAGGCTAGGCGATCCCCGGGAAGGCCGGACATTCACCCACGCGCGATAGGAGGCGTATCGTGTCCGGTGGACAGGGGTACCGGGGAATAGAGGACTCCCCGCCGGGCGTTAGATCACACAAGACGTCCCCGAAGCCCTCCCGGATCGCAAGGAGAACCGACATGACCACTGCGGAGAACACCGCCACCGGCGTTCTGCTCACAGACGCCGCCGCCGCCAAGGCCAAGGCCCTGCTCGAGCAGGAGGGTCGTGACGACCTGTCACTGCGTATCGCCGTGCAGCCCGGCGGCTGTGCCGGCCTGCGCTACCAGCTCTTCTTCGACGATCGCTCGCTGGACGGCGACGTGGTCGACGATTTCGGCGGCATCAAGCTCGCCGTCGACCGCATGAGCGTGCCGTACCTCACGGGCGCCTCGATCGACTTCGTCGACAGCATCGAGAAGCAGGGCTTCACGATCGACAACCCCCAGGCGACCGGCTCCTGCGCCTGCGGCGACTCGTTCAACTGACCTCACGGTCACACCCGACGACCCGGGCCGACGGACCACCGGCCCGGGTCGTCTACTGTCTGGGGCATGCCCGTTGTCATCACCGGATCCATCGCCACCGACCACCTCATGACCTTCTCCGGTCGCTTCTCGGAGCAGCTCCTCCCGGACCAGCTCGCGCATGTGTCGCTGAGCTTCCTCGTGGACTCGCTCCAGATCCGTAGAGGAGGCGTGGGCGGCAACATCGCCTTCGCTCTCGGCGTCCTCGGACGGAAGCCGCACCTGGTGGGTGCCGCCGGTGAGGACTTCGCCGAGTACCGCGAGTGGCTCGAGCGGCACGGCGTCGACTGCTCGGCGGTCCACATCAGCTCGGCCCTGCACACGGCCCGGTTCGTGTGCACCACGGACTCGGAGATGGCCCAGCTCGCGTCCTTCTATCCCGGGGCGATGGGGGAGGCCGCGACCATCTCGCTGGCTCGTCTGGTCGAGCGGATCGGCCGGCCCGAGCTGGTGCTGATCGGCGCCAACGACCCGACCGCCATGAACTCCCACACCGCCGAGTGCCGCGAGCTCGGCCTCGACTTCGCCGCTGATCCCTCGCAACAGCTGGCGTTCCTCGACGGTGAGGCGGCCGCCGCGCTCGTCGACGGTGCCCGCTACCTGTTCACCAACGAGTACGAGTACGAGCTCCTTCTCAACAAGACCGGCTGGACCGCCGCCGAGCTGGACGCCAAGGTCGGAACACGAATCACCACCCGCGGCGGCAAGGGCGTGGTGATCGTGGAGCAGGGCGCCGAGCCGATCGAGGTCGGTATCGTGCCGTCGACCAATCTGCTCGATCCGACGGGCGTCGGCGACGCCTTCCGTGCGGGCTTCCTGAGCGGTGTGCTCGACGGCCTGTCGCTCGAGCGGGCCGCGCAGTTCGGTGCGCTCATCGCCACCCACGTGCTCGAGACCACCGGCACCCAGGAGTGGACGATCGACCCGGCGGCCGCTCGTCGTCGCCTGGCCGAGACCTACGGCGAGGAGGCCGCCGAGGAACTCGCGGCGTCGCTGCCCGGCTGATCCTGCTGCGCGACCTCGCACACCCGCGTTGAGCGCGCCACCGTGCTCCCCGCCGACTCGCCGCACGCGTTGAGCGCGCCACCGTGCTCCCCGCGGACCCGCCGCACGCGTTGAGTCGTTTTGTGCAGCGTTTCCGCTGGGCGGTTTCGGCTGGTGGCTGCCGGAGCGACTCAACGCGCGCCGGGCGCAGGCTGGGCGTGGGCGGACCGTGCGCCTGGCGTGGGCTGGGGGCGCGGTCTAGAGCCGGACGGGGTAGTCGCGCTGCTCGATGTCCGGGACGATCCGGCCCTCGACGAAGATGCCGTGCCAGATCATGAAGCAGAGCATCGTCCAGATCCGGCGGCTGTGGTCGGACTCCCCACGGCGGTGCTCGTCGAGCATCCGCAGCACCGCCGCCTTGTCGACGTACTCGTCCGTGTCGGAGGCCAGGACATGCTCGCGGGCCCAGTCGTGCAGCTCCGGCCCGGCCAGCCAGTGGCGTGTCGGCACCGGGAAACCCAGCTTTCTGCGGTGCAGCACGTGCGCCGGAACGATCCGCTCGAGTGCCCGCCGCAGGGCGTACTTGGTGGTGCCGTGTGAGATCTTCTCCGAGTGCGGCAGTCGGGACGCGACCTCGTAGATCTCACGGTCGAGGAACGGCACCCGCAGCTCGAGTGAGTTGGCCATGGTGACCTTGTCGGCCTTGACGAGGATGTCGCCGCGCAGCCAGGTGAACAGGTCCAGGTGCTGCATCCGTGCGACCGGGTCCCAGCCACGGGAGCGTTCGTAGATCGGCGCGGTGACGTCCTGGTGCCCCCACTCGGGGCGGTAGTCGCGCAGCACCGAGCGGATCTGCTCCTCGGAGAAAGAACGGGCGTTGCCGTAGTAGCGGTCCTCGAGGCTCATCGATCCGCGGTGCAGAAGGCTCTTGCCGCGGGTGCCCTCGGGGATGCGACCACTGGCCCGGCCGAGGGCGCGGCGCAGTCCGCCGGGGATCTTCTCGAACGGCGCCAGCGAGAGCGGTTCCTTGTAGATGGTGTAGCCGCCGAACAACTCGTCCGCACCCTCGCCGGACAGGACCACCTTGACGTGCTTGCGGGCCTCGCGGGCCACGAAGTAGAGGGGGACCAGTGCGGGATCGGCGACGGGCTCGTCGAGGTACCAGATGATCTCCGGGATCGCGGCGGCGAACTCCTCGGGGGAGACCACCTTGACGATGTGCTCCACGCCGATCGCGGCGGCGGACTCGGCGGCCACGTCGATCTCGGAGTAGCCCTCGCGCTCGAAGCCGGTGGTGAAGGTCAGCAGGTTCTCGTTGTGCCGGCGGGCGAGCGCGGCGATCGCGGTGGAGTCGATTCCCCCGGACAGGAACGAGCCCACGGTGACGTCGGCACGCATGTGTTTGGCGACGGAGTCCTCGAGGGCGTCGGCGATCTCCTCGTAGCGGCGCTCGGCGTCCCCGTCGGCGAAGGGGACCACCGGGAAGGTGGGCTCGAAGTACCGCTCGATCGACGGTGCGGCACCGGGGGTGATGGTCGCGTGGCAGCCGGATTCCAGTCGCCTGACGCCCCGCGTGAGGGTCTCGTCCTCCGGGACGTACTGCAAGGTGACGTAGTGCTGTAGGGCGCGGGTGTCCAGGGAGGTGTCGACGACGACGAGGTCGAGCAGTTCGCTCACGGACTTCTTCTCGCTGGCGAAGACCGTCCCGCGCTCTCCGCTGGCGATGTACAGCGGTTTGATGCCGAACGGGTCGCGGGCCACGAAGAGCGAACGCTCGACGGTGTCCCAGATGGCGAAGGCGAACATGCCGCGCAGGCGTCGGACGGCACCGGTGCCCCAGTGGTGGAAGGCCACCACGATCGGTTCGCCGTCGCCCTCGGTGTTGAACGTGGCGCCGAACTCGGTCTCCAGCTCACGGCGGAGTTCGAGATAGTTGTAGATCTCACCGTTGAACACGAGCGCGTAGCGGTCCGGCTGCTCCGGGGGCCCCCATCGCAACGGCTGGTGCGAGTGGGCGATGTCGATGATCGACAGCCGGTTGAAGCCGAACGCCACGTCGTCGTCGACCCACGTCCCGACCTCGTCGGGACCGCGGTGCCGCTGGCATCCCATGGCGCTCAGCACCCGGGCGTCGTGGGTACGGGCGGAGCCGTCGGGGGTGAGCAGACCAAGTAGGCCACACATGCGTCGGGTACCTCGTCGATCGAAAGTCGGTGGTGGTCGGTGGACCCGCTTGCGCGGGTCGCGGCGGGTTCGAATACTACTGGTCTGTGGCAGCCGCGCCGTCGCGCAGGACGGAGCGGGGGCGCATCGGGTGAATTGCCGGACCCGCGGCTTTCAAACTGAGAGGCGTGGTCTACTCTTCTAAGGTGTCCCGGCCATGTGGTCGGAGCCGCTGATCAGGAAGGCGTGATGGTGGAACAGCGTGACGGGCGTCGTCGGACGCGCAGGGCGACACTCGCGGTGTCACTCGGCACATTGGGCTTGCTGTTGTCCGGTTGTAGCCTCCACACCGACAACAAGTGGTGGAACCAGACGATCAACTTCGGATTCCCGACCGGGATCACCCCCGAAGGCATCGCGATCCGTGAGTTCTGGACGGGCACCGTCATCACCTCGCTGATCGTCGGCTTCTTCGTGTGGGGCCTGATCTTCTGGTCGATGGCGTTCCACCGCAAGAAGAAGAACGACGACGGGGAGTTCCCCCGGCAGACCGCGTACAACGTCCCGCTGGAGCTCGTCTACACCGCGGTGCCGTTCGTGATCATCTCGGTCCTCTTCTACTTCACCGTCATCACGCAGAACAAGGCTCTTGATCTGCGTCCCGAGGACGAGGTCGGTGTGCGGGTCGATGTGACCGCATTCCAGTGGAACTGGAAGTTCGGGTACAACAAGGTCGACGTCGAGGGTGCGAGCATCGTCGACGGCACCAACGAGGAGGCGACCCGCCAGGCCGAGGAGGCCGGCGTGCTCTCCGACGCGCAGCGTGAAGCCCTCGGGCACGAGGGCATGCCCGCGGCGGGTGGGCCGATCCACGGTCGCCTGGCCGAGGACAAGTCGTACCTGCACTACAACAACATCGAGACGGTCGGCACCTCTGAGGAGGTCCCGGTTCTGGTGCTCCCGACGGACACCCGTATCGAGTTCCGGCTCGCCTCCGCGGACGTGATCCACTCGTTCTGGATCCCTGAGTTCATCTACAAGCTGGATGTCATGCCGCAGCCCGGGCGCAACCAGCAGTTGAGCATGTTCCAGGTCGAGGAGATCGAGCGGGAGGGCGCGTTCGTCGGCCGCTGTGCAGAGATGTGCGGTGTCTACCACGCGATGATGAACTTCGAGCTGCGCGCGGTCTCGCCGGAGGACTTCGCCCAGTACATCCAGTTCCGTCAGGACAACCCGACGGCCACCAACGCCGAGGCGCTGCAGGAGATCGGCCAGACGCCGTACGCAACGTCCACGTCGCCGTTCAAGACGGGACGTAGTGATACGCGTGACCAGAACAACATCATCGAGAACGCGTCGGCCAACTGACGTCTCTCCCGGGTATCACGCGAAGGACTCTTGAACGATGAACGCAACAGTAAGAATCTTCGACGGACTGGTGATCTTCTTCGCCGTCCTGGGGATCGGCTACGCCTACCTCACCGGGACCTCCCGTACCGACGTGGAGTGGGTCGGCACCACGGCCTTCGTGCTCTCGGCCGGCCTGTGTCTGCTCGTCGGTGGCTACCTTCGTTTCGTGGCGCGGCGCATCAACACGCTGCCCGAGGACTACGAGGAGGCGGAGGTCTCCGACGGTGCAGGTGAGCTCGGCTTCTTCAGCCCGCACAGCTTCTGGCCGTTCATGATCGCCTTCTCGATCTTCATCTTCGGTTACGGAGCGGCGTTCTGGAACTGGTGGGTGATCATCGGCGGCGTGATCGCGGCCATCATCACGATCAGTGGCCTGGTCTTCGAGTACCACTGGGGTCGGGAGAAGCACTGACCCGTCCGTTCTCGATCCGACGGAACCCCCGGCGCTCTCCGCGTCGGGGGTTTCTGCGTAGATGACGCCGCACAGCGGTACCAGCCGACGGCGGGCGGGGCGCGACAAGGGGAGATGGTGGGCGTGCTGGACATGGACGCGCTGGTCGCGGCGTCATGGTGGGCGATCGGCCCGCTGATCATCGTCGGGACGCTGCTGCACTTCGCCTATGACTGGTCGGGACGCAAGCGCGTCGTCGCCGTCTTCAGTGCGGTCAACGAGAGCTACTGGGAACACGTCAAGATCGCGGCCTGGCCGACGATGCTGCTCTACGCGGGACTGTTCGCGCTCGGGGGTGCCGGCCATCCGTCGTTCATCCCCGCGGCGACCGTCGCCCTGTATTCGATCCCGGTGACCATGATCGGCGTGGTGTTCGCCTACAAGTCGGTGACCGGACGGAATGTCCTCTGGATGGACATCGGCGTGTTCGGCCTGTCGATCGCCGGCGCCCAGGCGATTTTCGTGGGGCTGCTCCGGGGCCTCGACGCAGGGCTCGTCGTCGTCGTCATCGCGGCCCCCTACCTCGCGGGGATCGTGACCGCCTACGTCCTGTTCACTCTCCGACCACCCGGGGAGCCCGACGTCTTCCTGGACCCCGTCACCAAACGGTACGGTCTCCGGGCGCATCCGGCGGTCGGCACGGATGAGGGCGAAGGGGAGGGGCCGGCGGGGCGTGAGGCCACCTCGTAGGGACGGTGCCCTCGACACGCCGGGGCCCCGTCCGCGCGATGGCTGACGGGGCCCGGTCCTTCAGGGAGCGCGCTTCGTCCGCTCCGGGCCGCCTACAGGCCCATGTCCTTGGCGATGATGGTCTTCATGACCTCGTTGGTGCCACCGTAGATCCGGTTGACCCGGTTGTCGGAGTACAGGCGGGCGATCGGGTACTCGTTGATGAAGCCGTAGCCGCCGTGCAGTTGGAGGCAGCGGTCGATGACCTCCGCGGCCGCCTCGGTACAGAACAGCTTGGCGGAGGCCGCCTCCGCCGGAGTCAGCTCACCGGCGTCGAGAGCCTCGAGCGCACGATCCGCCACGGCCTGGGCCGCATCGACCTTGGCCTTGCACGCCGCGAGCTCGAACTTGGTGTTCTGGAACGAGGCGACGGTCCTGCCGAAGACCTCTCGCTGCTCGACGTACTCCTGGGCGAAACGCACGGCCGCGGCGGCCTGAGCATAGGCGCCGTAGGCGATGCCCCAGCGCTCTGACGGCAGGTTCTGCCCGAGGTAGCTGAAGCCCCGGTTCTCCTCCCCGAGAAGGTCCTCGACGGGGACCTTGACGTCGGTGAAGGACAGCTCGGCCGTGTCCGACGTCTTGAGGCCGACCTTGTCGAGTTTGCGGCCGACCTCGTAGCCCTCGAGCGAGGTCTGCACGGCGAGAAGCGAGATGCCGAAGCGGCGGTCGTCCTCACGCGGCGGTGACGTACGGGCGCACACGATCATCCGGTCGGCATGGACGCCGCCGGTGATGAACGTCTTGGCGCCGTTGAGGACGTAGTGGGTGCCGTCCTCGGACAGTTTGGCGGTGGTCTTCATCCCCGCCAGGTCCGAGCCGGTGCCGGGCTCGGTCATGGCGATCGCCCACATCTCCTCGCCGGCGACGAACTTGGGCAGGTACCGCTGCTTCTGCTCGTCCGTGGCGAGCATCGTGATGTATGGCAGGCACAGGCTGACGTGGACGTTGGAGCCGCCGAACGTGACGCCGGCGCGGGTGACCTCCTCGGTCTGGATGGCCTCGAACTTGTGGGTGTCCAGACCGGCGCCGCCGTATTCCTCGTCCACGGTGATCCCGAACAGGCCCAGGTCGGCGAGCTTGTAGTAGAACTCGCGGGGGACGATTCCCGCCTCGTACCAGTCGTCGAAGTGTGGGGTCACCTCCGACTCGATGAAGGAGCGGAGCGTCTGGCGGAAGGCCTCGTGGTCTTCGTTGAACACAGTTCGGCGCAAAGGACTGCCTTTCCCGTGGGCATCCCGTCAGCACGAGTCCGCGACGGGACATCTGGTGGACGTAATCTCTACCTGTGCGATCGTACAAGGGGGTGGGGCTGCCGGACCGGCCGACGCGATTCCCGACCGCGACAAAATTCTGGAACGTGTTTCACAGGTGTCAGTAGCTCGATAGGCTCTCGTGGTGGTGCACGGTGCCCCTGTCTTCCGGGAAGCCCGCCGTGGACGAGACGGACGACGAACAAGGGACGGGCCAGTGGAACAGGGAATCACTTTCGACGCGGAGTTCGACGTGGTGGTGGTGGGGTCCGGGGTGGCGGCACTGTTCGGCGCCGCGGCCGCGGCCTGTCGGGGCCTGTCCACGTGTCTGGTGGAGAAGACCGATCGTTTCGGCGGGACGTCCGCCTATTCGGGAGGTGCGGTGTGGCTGCCCGGCAACGCCGTCCTGGCCCGCGACGGGCTCGAGGACTCCGTCGAACGTGGGCGGACGTACTTCCGTGCCGTGGTGGGGGACCGCACCGACCGACAGGTGCAGGACGCATTTCTCAACACCGGCCCGAAGGTCGTGGACTTCCTCCTGGAAGAGCTGGGGATCCCCATGCGGTTCCAGCCCTTCCCGGACTACTTCGACGCCCCGGGCCGTCAGGATGCGGGCCGGAGCATCTATCCGAAGCCGATCAGGGGCGAGGAGCTCGGTGATCGAGTCCGCGATGTCCGCTCGGCGGTGCCCGTGGACCAGTTCGGTGCCGACGAGGACACCACGAAGCTCGAGGGCGGCCGGGCATGGGTGGCACGCCTGGTGTCGGCGATCGACGGGATGGAGAACGCCGAGCTCCGGCTGTCCTGTGCGGCCCGCGAGCTGCTCCGTGACGCCGACGGCAGGGTCGTCGGTGTGGCCGTGGAACAGGACGGTCGCCTTCAGGCGCTGGGGGCCCGGCGCGGGGTGCTGGTCGCGGCCGGCGGGTTCGAGCGGTCCGCGACGCTGCGGGAGCAGTGGCAACAGATGCCCACCGCGGACTGGTCGTCGTCGCATCCCGCGACCGGCTCGGGCGACGCGGCCCGCATGTTCGGCGAGGTGGGAGCCGAGCTGGATCTGCTCGACCAGTCCTGGTGGTGCCCGGCCACCCTGTTCCCCAACGGTCACGCGGCCTTCACCCTCGGCTTCCGGTCCGGGCTCATCGTCGACGGCACCGGTCGCCGGTTCGCCAACGAGCTGCTTCCCTACGACCAGATGGGGCGCGCGATGCGCGCCCGGATGGCCGACGGCGCCGGCGACGAGTTCTGGTTCGTCTTCGACGACGCCGAGGCCGGCGGATTCCCGGCGATCTGCATCCCCGCTCCGGACGCCGATGAGCTCCGTGCGGCCGGGCTCTGGCACACCGCCGGAGGCGTCGAGGAACTCGCCGGCATGACCGGACTCGACCCGGAAACCCTCCGCGCCAGCGTGGACCGCTTCAACGGCTTCGCCGAGCAGGGAGAGGACACCGATTTCCATCGGGGCGAGGACCCCTACGGCCGGTTCTTCCTCGGTGCCTCGACACCGCAGCAGTGCCTGCGCCCGGTGGGCGGGGACCGCCTGCACGCCGTGCGGCTCGTGCTGGGGGACCTGGGGACGAAGGGAGGTGCGGTGATCGATGCCAACGGCGCTGTCGTCGACGTGGAGGGGCAGCCCATCGCCGGCCTGTACGCGGCCGGGAACTCCTCGGCGTCGATTTCCGGGGAGGCCTACCCGGGGCCGGGGGTGCCGCTCGGGTCCGGAATGGTGATGGCGTTCCGCGCGGTCGCGGACATGGCGGGCGAACCGTTGCCGGTCACGCCCTGACGCGTCACCCGCCGGGATCGGCAGGGCCGTGGGCCCAGGCCAGGAACTCCGACACGGACAGGATCGGCTTTCCCCATTTCCGGGCATTGCCGGCCTTGATCGACTGGGTTCCGGGCTCGGCGACGACCAGGACGTCACAGCGCGACCTGGTGACGTTGTCGACGGGCTCGAGCCCCCTGTCGATCGCGAGCGATTCGATCGATTCTCGCGACAGCGGGACCCCGGCCTCGTCGAGCGCGCTGCCGGTGAAGCACACCCGGGTGCCCGGCATGAGCACCGCGGCGGCGTCGACTCGGGGGAGCGCCTCCAGCCCCTCTGTCACATCGGTGCCGAGTATCGTCCCGACGCGCCGGAGTCGGGAGAGCACATCGGCGGTGACGGGGACCCGGTCGGCTGCTCGGCGGACCTGCGCGGCCACCAGCGACCTCGCGCCGGCCTGAAGTTCGTGGTCCCCCGGCGTCGTCGCCACCTCGCCCGGCGCGGGGCCGCCGGGGGGTCCGTCCGGCGCTGCGTCGGCGGGGGGCGTGACGTCCACGGTCGGCGTTCCGGTGGCGTGGTGCGGACCCAGCAGGGCCGTGCCGACGCGCGCGCTGATCTCGAGTACGGCCGAGAGCTGGGGGAGTACCCGCGAGGTCGGCGGCGAGATGTCTGAGTCGCGGCTGACGAGGTAGCCGATCTCGGATTCGTCGAGCAGGTCGGCGTCGAAGCTCCCTGCTGCAGCGTCCTCGGGCGACAACCTGGCGTGTGCTGCGAGTGCCGCCCGCGCCCGGGTGAGCGCCGATCCCGACCGTGTCCGGCTGCGCTCTGCCGGGGTCAACCGGTTGGCGGGCACGTTCACGCCGAGCGGTAGCGGAGCCGCGCTGCCGAGGCGTCGGAGTTCGTACTCCAGCTCGCCGAGGGTGCGGTCCACGTCCACCGCGACCGGGGTGTGACCGTCCAGGAGCGGGGCGAGCAGGGTCCACGCCTCGAGGAGGGTGGGGGCGAGCAGCACGTCGGAGACGGTGATCCCGACCGCGGACCGGGCCTGCGCGAGATCTCGTTGCGGGTTGATCAGTGTGCTGACCGCCGTGCCGTCCGGGAACGCCACCGCCAGTTCGACGGGCCGTGGACGGGACCGTGCGCCCTGGTCGCCGACGGTGAGTGTCGCGATCGCACAGTGGCGGCGCGGTGCGGAGACGGTGTCGAGGGTGCGGAGGAACCGGGTGATGCGCCGGTCGGTTTTGAGGTCGCGCGGGTGGACGGGCCGGGTGAGGACCAGTCCGTCGAGGGACCGGCAGCGGCTGAGGGCCACGTAGAGCTGTCCGGCGGCGAAGGTGCCGCCGGACAGGTCGACCACGAGCCTGTCGAGGGTCTGTCCCTGGCTCTTGTGGATGGTGATCGCCCAGGACAGGGAGAACGGGTACTGCGTGAAGGTGCCCACCACGTCGTGCCGAATGGTGCCGCCGGTGGGGCTGGGCCGTGTGACGTCCCAGGTGTGAAGGGCGACCTCCGCGACCTCGCCGTCGGTGAACTCGACGACGACGACGGGGCCTCGCTCGTCCCGGTCACCACGTCGACCGAAGGTCACGTCGAGCACTCGGCCGATGGAGCCGTTGACCCATCGGTCGTACGGGTCGTTGGTGAGCATCATGATCTGCGCGCCGATCTTGAAGCTCAGTGTGGGGGCGGTGGGTGGTTCGAAGTCGGTGACGTCACCGGTGGTGGTGGCCTCCATCGCGAGTTCGTCTCCGGGTAGGCGGTCCAGGCTGCGCCTGTTCCGGGCCGCCGCTATCCGGCTGGTGGTGGTCAGTGTCAGCCAGAATTCTCCGTCCGGTGGTTCGAAACCGGGGTCCGTGCGTGCATTGAGCAGTTCGAGTGCATGCCCGACCAGTGAGCCTTCGCGGATGGAGTTGAGGATGCTCGTCAGAGCCGGATCGTCGGACTGGCGGAACACGTGGTTGAGGTCGACGGTGGGGAAGTTTTTGCGGCTGTAGTGCTCGGCGGAGAAGAAGTACGGGGTGTCGTAGACCTTCGAGAACGCGGCGGCCTCGCGTGCGGGGACCACCGGTGGCAGTTGGAATAGGTCGCCGACCAGCACGATCTGGAAGCCGCCGAACGGCTGTGTAGGGTCCGGGCCGAATCGTTCCAGCGCCACGGCGATCATGTCGAATACGTCGGCTCTGATCATCGACGCCTCGTCGAGGACGAGAGTGCGCAGGTAGGCCAGGGCGGTGGCGAAGCGGCCGGGGTGGTAGGCGGAGCTGCGGACGTGGTCGACGGTGTGGCCGGGTTGGAACCCGAACAGGCGGTGAATCGTATATCCGCCCACGTTGAGCGCGGCTATCCCGGTCGGCGCGGCGACGAGTGTCGGATGTTCGGTCTCGTCGAGGAAGCGTCTGATCAGGGTCGACTTTCCGGTGCCGGCTTTGCCGGTGAGGAGGAGGTCGTGCCCGCCGTGCAGGAGTTCCAGGGCGTGACGGATCTCGTCGGTGAGGACGGTGCCGTTCGATGTGTGGTCGTCGACGTCCCGTTCGTGCGAAGCCATGGCGCTCCTCGAGCAGGGAGAAGGGTTCACAAAAAGACCGCGGGCCGGATCTCCGAGTGGAGATCCGGCCCGCGGTCGGGTGCTACCGGGGATCAGTGCTCGTCGTGACGACGGGCACGGTTCTCCTCCTGCAGTGTGTTGAGCATACGGTATTCGCGCTCGTGCTTCTCCTCGGTTGTCTCCTCGAGGAGTCGGGCCTCGTCCTGCGGGTCCGGGGTGAGAGCGCCGAGCGGGGGTCGACCGGCCACACCGAGCTGGTTCATCTTGGTCGGCACCTTGGCGCCGGCGTACTCGAGGGGGATGGCGTGGCCGTCCTCGTCGACGTCGCCGAGCGGCTGGTGGACCTCGATGAACTCACCCTGCGGCATGCGCATGATGATTCCGGTTTCGATGCCGTGCTCGAGCACCTCGCGGTCCGCACGCTGCAGCCCCAGGCAGAGCCGGTAGGTGAAGAAGTACACCAGCGGCGGCAGCAGGATCAGGCCGATGCGGCCGGCCCAGGTGGTCGCGTTCAACGAGATGTTGAAGTGGTAGGCGATGAGGTCGTTCGCGCCCATCAGCACCAGGATCATGTAGAACGTGATGGCCATCGTGCCGGCGGCGGTCCGGACCGGAACGTCGCGGGGACGCTGCAGCAGGTTGTGGTGTGCGGTGTCTCCCGAGAACTTGGACTCGATCCACGGGTAGGCGAACATCAGCACGAACATCGCGCCGAGCATCACGGCGACCCAGGTGGTGGCGGTGACCGTGTACGGGCCGAGGTAGAGCTCCCAGGCCGGCATCACGCGTGCTCCGCCCTCCGTGAAGAGCATGTACCAGTCAGGTTGCGAGCCAGCGGAGATGGCTGCCGGGTTGTATGGCCCGAGGTTCCATATCGCGTTGATGGTGAACAGGCCCGAGAAGAGCATGATGACACCGACCGTGATCGCGCCGAAGGCGATCGACTTGACCGCGAACACGGGGAGGATGCGGACGCCGACGACGTTGTTCTCGGTACGGCCGGCCCCGGGGAACTGCGTGTGCTTCTGGTACCAGACCAGCGCGAGGTGTGCCGCGATCAGGGCCAGGATGATGGCGGGGATGATCAGCACGTGCAGGACGTAGAAGCGCGGGATCATCAGGTCGCCGGGGAAGTCACCGCCGAAGACCAGCCAGTGCAGCCACGTTCCGATGACCGGCAGTCCCACGATGATGGCGGAGGTGATCCGGAGGCCGGTGCCGGACAGTAGCTCGTCCGGGAGGCCGTAGCCGAGGAAGCCCTCGACGATGCCCAGGAGCAGCAGCACACAGCCGATGATCCAGTTGGCCTCACGCGGGCGCCGGAACGCACCGGTGAAGAAGATCCGCAGCATGTGGACGACCATCGAGGCGACGAACAGCAGAGCCGCCCAGTGGTGGATCTGTCGCACGAACAGGCCGCCGCGCACTTCGAACGAGATGTTCAGCGCGGTCTCGTACGCACGGGACATCTCCACGCCGTTCAGCGGGGCGTAGGCGCCCTGGTAGATCACCTTCGACATGGAGGGGTCGAAGAACAGGGTGAGATAGACACCCGAGATCAGCAGGATGATGAAGCTGTACAGGGCGATCTCGCCCAACAGGAAGGACCAGTGGGTCGGGAAGACCTTGTTGATCTGCCGACGCATTCCCTGGGCCATGGTGTACCGCGAGTCGAGATTGTCCCCGACGGTCGCGAGCTTGCTGTTGTTGCTCATGAACGACGCTCCCAGTAGGCAGGTCCGACCGGCTCGATGAAGTCACCGTTGGCGACGAGGTACCCCTCGCTGTCCACGGCGATGGGCAGCTGCGGAAGCGCACGCGCGGCGGGGCCGAAGATCGGCTTCGCGTATTCGAGTGCGTCGAACTGCGACTGGTGGCACGGGCAGAGGAAACGATGGGTCTGCTGCTCGTACAGCGAGGTGGGGCATCCGAGGTGGGTGCAGATCTTCGAGTACGCGTACAGGTCGCCGTAGTTGAAGTTCTCCTGGCCCTTGCGCTTGATCACGCGGGCGGCGTCCTCGGGTCGGAATCGGATGAGCATGACCGAGTTGCGCGTGCCGTGGATCGAGTGCATGTCCTCGGTGAAGTTGCCGATCGCGCTCGCGGGGAGCGGGAAGACGGTCTCGAGGGCACCGGTCGAGAGATCGTCGATGTGGATCCGCTCGAGACGGCCCTGGCCGGCCGGCGGGTGCCCGTCGGGGAAGACCTTGCCGGTGTCGCGGCCGAGGTAGACCTTTTCGGCGGGGAGTCCGTCGGGGCGGTTGTGGGACGCGAGGGTCCAGCCGGTGGTGTGCAGGGTTCCGTCGCCGGCGATGGTCATCGGACCGCGCTTCCACGGGTTCTTGATCATGCCGCCGAGCGGCAGGATCGCGGACAGACCGATCAGGCCGACACTGGCCCCGAGGAAACCGCCCATGACCTTGCGACGACCGAAGGTGGAGGACTTCCAGGAGTCGTTGAGTTCGGCGACGATGGTGCGCCGGTCGACCTCGCTGGAGGGGCCGTCGTGGCGCGTCTGGACCGAGATCTCCTCCGGGATGAACTTCTTGGTGAACTGCACCGCGCCGAAGCCCAGGAACAGGATCGACAGGCCGATCGTCAGGCCGAGGAGCGGGGTGTAGACCATGTACAGCCAGTAGCCGTCCTCACCCTCGCCGCGGTGCTCCCACGGCCAGAAGATGTAGACCGCGGCGAAGGCCAGGCCGAAGAGGGCGGACAGTGCGAACCAGGTGGTGACGGTGCGCGCTGCCCGCTTCTCCGCACGGGTTTCGACGCCCTCGGGCCAGCGGGCCTCACGGAACTTGATGTCGACCTCGTCGAGCTCGGTACCGAGACGGACGAGCTCGTCCTCGCTCATCCGGTCCAGGTCCGCGGGGGACGGGTTCTTGGGGGTCTCACTCATGAACGGGATCCGATCCACAGGGTCGCACCGATGAGGGCGACGATGCCGACAAGCCACATGGCTGCACCTTCGGTGACGGGGCCGAGGCCTCCCAGGCCGTAACCGCCGGGCGAGACCTTGGTGTCCGCATTCTTGATGTAGGCGATGATGTCCTTCTTCTCGTCAGGCGTGAGCTGACGATCCGAGAACTTGGGCATGTTCTGCGGGCCGGTGAGCATGGCCTGGTAGATCTCCTGCTCGTTGGCAGGATCGAGAATCGGGGCGTACTTGCCCGCGGAGAGCGCACCGCCACGACCGGTGAAGTTGTGGCAGGAGGCGCAGTTGAGGCGGAAGAGCTCGCCACCACGGGCCAGCTCCTCTTCGCGGCTCTCACCGGAGGCGCCGCGCAGGCTCTCCTGGGCGATGGTGCCGTCCGGGTTGGTGATGATGCCCGGGCCGCCGCCGTACTGGTCGACGTAGGCCGCCAGCGCGACGATCTGGTGTTCGCTGTAGCGCGGCTTCTTCCGCTCGGCCTGGGCCTCGTTGTCCGCCGCGGGCATGCGGCCGGAGTGGACCTGGAAGTAGACGGAACCCGCACCGACACCCACGAGCGACGGGCCGCGGTCCTCGACACCCTGGAGGTTCTGTCCGTGGCAGGTGATGCAGGCGACGTCGTAGATCGACTTACCCTCGGCGATGAGCGCGGCCTGGTCCTGCTGCGCGGTCGCGACCTGCGGCTCGGGGACCACGGCGGTGGCGATCGCTCCGGCGCCCAGCAGACCGGCGGCGATGACGAGCGCGCCTGTCGCCTTGCGACGACGCCTGGTCGACGCGGATCGCCTGGGTGTCGGCACCGGGTCGGGCGCCTGCGATCCCGCAGCGGGTGGGAGAGGTGAGTTCATTGTGAGTTCCCTTTGGTGTTGGGACCTGCTGGACACAGCGTCCTGCGGCCAGCTGACTACTGAATGAAGTAGATGGTGACGAAGAGGCCGATCCAGACGACGTCAACGAAGTGCCAGTAGTACGACACGACGATTGCCGCCGTGGCCTGCGCCGGGGTGAAACGCGACATCGTGGTCCGCATGACGAGGATGACGAATGCGAGGACACCCGCAGCGACGTGGAGGCCGTGGAAACCGGTGGTGATGAAGAAGACGGAACCGTAGACGCTCGAGGAGATGGTGACGCCCTCGAGGTACAGGAACAGGTACTCGTAGGACTGACCGATCAGGAAGACCGTGCCCATGATCGCCGAGATCACGTACCACCGTCGGAGGCCGAACACGTCGCCCTGCTCCGCCGCGAAGACACCCATCTGACACGTGAAGGAGGACGCGATGAGGATGACGGTGATCGTCACTGCGAACGGCACATTCAGGTGCACCGGATAAGAGGGCCAGTCACCTCCCGAGTTCGCCTTGGAGACGAAGTACATCGCGAACAGCCCCGCGAAGAACATCAGCTCCTGGGACAGCCAGACGATGGTGCCCACACTGACCATATTCGGCCGGTTCAGCGAATGAACGCGCTGGGCCATGGCCGATCCTGAGTTATCTACTGCGCTCGTCACGTGGCCAAGTATGACCCCTGAGGTGGGTCGAGTCTGCACGGACCCCCGAAATCGGCGTGTCCACTCAGCGTTTCCGCAGGTCGTTTTCGAAACTCGCTGGAAGTGCCCCGGGAACCGTCCCCCTTGCAGGGGCTATCAGGGGCCTCTCAGGCCCTGGCCGGGCCGGGCGGGCGGAACCGTGGTGGGCGGGTGGTCGGCCCGGCGCGGGCGAGCGGTGGCACGATTGGGGACACATGGTCGGCGCCTCGCGGGCGTCGCCGGGTCCGGGATTTCAAGGGAGGTCGGTACACGTGGGCAGTTCGACGGCGTTCGACGGGGGTCGCTCCTGGCCCGGGGTGCTCGGAGCCCTGACGGCCGGTGAGGACCTGGAGCCGGCGGACGCCGGTTGGGCGATGGCCCGGATCATGGAGGGCGCCGCGACGGACGCTCAGATCGCGGCCTTCGGCGTGGCGCTGAAGATGAAGGGGGTCACGGGCCCGGAACTGGATGCTCTGGCAACGACGATGCTGGAGTACTCACGGCGGGTGCCGACCGATCGTCCGTGTGTCGACATCGTGGGCACGGGCGGCGACCAACAGGGGACGGTGAACATCTCGACGATGTCCGCTCTGGTGGTCAGCGCCTGCGGGGTACCGGTGGCCAAGCACGGCAGTCGCGCCGCGTCGTCGAAGAGCGGCGGCGCGGATGTCCTCGAGGCGCTCGGGGTCAAGATCGACCTGGGTCCCGCCGAGGTCGCACGATGCCTGGAACAGGCGGGGATCGGTTTCTGTTTTGCTCCCGTGTTCCATCCGGCGTTCCGGTTCGTGGCCACGGCCCGTAAGGAGATCGGGATCCCGACAGTCTTCAACGTGCTCGGGCCGCTGACGAATCCCGCGGGACCGTCCGCGAACCTGATCGGCTGTGCCTTCGAGTCGCTGCTTCCGGTGATGGCGGAGGTCTTCGCCCGCCGTGGGAAATCGGCACTGGTGGTGCGTGGCTCCGACGGACTGGACGAGATCACGATGACCGGTCCGACCCGCGTGCTCCGCGTGGCCGAGGGGCACGTCGAGGAGGCGGTGATCGAACCCGCTGACTTCGGTTTGAAGACCTGTTCCATCGACGAACTGCGTGGGGGCGACGGTGCCCACAACGCAGGCGTGGTCCGCGAGCTCCTCGCGGGGGTGAAGGGCCCGGTCCGGGACGCGGTCCTGCTCAACTCGGCCGCCGCGCTGGTGGCGTTCGACGGGCCGGGACGGGGGGCGGACCTCGTGGACGCGATGCGCGGGGCCGTCGACCGTGCCGCGGCGGCTGTGGACGACGGCGGCGCCGCCCGCCTGCTCGACCGCTGGGTCGAGCTCAGCCAGGAGGTGGGTCGGTCTCTGCCGGGAACCTGACGGACGGGTACCGCGGGCCTCGGGCCGGGCACCGCATGCCTCAGGCGTGGGCGGGTGCAGCGGTCTCCGACGCCGCGCGTTCCGCACGGTCAGCCCAGGCCTCCAGCGTGTGCGCCCCGTCGACCGGGTGTGTCCAGGTCCCGTCGACGGACACGATGCGGGTGGGTGCGGAATCTATCCACCTGTGGACGTTGCGGATCTGGTCAGCTGTCGCGCCGCGGAGCGGGCCCGCCCCGGCCTGCACGGTCGTCGAGGCCGCGCGGATCGCGCTGATGACCGGCATCGGATGGGCGCCGGCCGGCACGGTCCCCGAGCCCGCGAGTCGTCCGTGGCGGATCACCGCGATGTCCCACCGGCTCCGCGCCGATCCCTGGGCCAGAATCAGCTCGCCGAGGGCGGCTGTCGCCGCGAGTTCCTGCTGACGCGTCAGGACTCGGACGAGCAGGGCGGTCCTGTCACGCAGCCGTGCGGCTCGTTCGAACGCGCCCTCTGCTGCGAGGCGGTCGACGCGTGCGACCAGGTTACGCAGCGGGGCTGAGTCTGATCCGTCGACCAGCGACACCCACTGCTCTGCATCCGGTGTGCCGCCGAACCCCTCGACCAGGTCCTCCCAGGCCGTCCGGGCGTCCTCGGCACGGGGGAACGGGCCGACCGACCAGCGCTCCCCGGGGGTTCGATCCGCGCGGCCCCTCGCGCCGCGGATCCGGCCGTCGCGGTCTGCCGGTGGCGAGAGCCACCAGCCCCGACGGGGGCTCCGCGAGCGTCGGTTGTACGGGGGCTGCAGGGAGTCGATGAGCTGTTCTTCGACGGTCCGGGCCTCGAGGAGGTGTGCACACGGAACGGCCTCGACGGACGCCGTCAGTCCGACCATCGTCCGCATCCGTCCCCGCGCGTCGCCACCGGAGAAGTAGGAGCGGGCTCGTCGACGCACCGAGATCGACGAACCCACGTAGAGCGGGGTGCCGCTCGCGTCGCGGAAGACATAGACGCCGGGCCCGCTCGTCAGTGACTCGGTGAGTGAGGCCCGCCGGCGGACCTCGGGGGAGAGTCGTCCGTCGTAGGCGCGTAGCTCTGAGAGCGTCGAGACTCCGCAATCGCCCACCCGGGCGATGAGGGCGTGGAGGACGTCCACCGTGGCCCTGGCGTCCTGGAGCGCGCGGTGATTCGGCTCCACGCTCGCACCGAGGTGCGCGGCGAGTGTGCCCAGGCGGTGCCCCCGGGTCTCTCCCGGGTGCAGGATGCGGCGGGCGAGGGTGAGCGTGCACAGAGACGGTGGGTCGTGCCACTGGTGCCCGGTGGTCGCGGCTGCGGCGCGGAGGAATCCGAGATCGAACCCGGCGTTGTGTGCGACGAGCACCGCCCCGCGGGAGAACTCGAGGAACGTCGACATCACCTCGCCGAGCGTGGGAGCGTCCACGAGGTCCGTGGGTGCGATACCGGTGAGTCGGCTGACGTGTGCGGGCAGGACACCGTCGATCGCGACGAAGGTGGACATCTCGGCCCGGATCTCCCCGCCGCGGATGCGCACCGCGCCGATCTCGGTGATCTCGTCCCTCGACGACCGGGTTCCCGTGGTCTCGAGGTCCACCACCACGAAGGTGGTCTCCGACAGCAGAGGCTCGAGTTCATCGAACGACGCCTGGACTCCCGTCGCACCCGTCGCACCCGTCGGGTCCGTCTGGTCGGGAGAGGTCGATCGGGACATGCGGCAGACCGTAGCGTCCCGGTCGGACACCGCGGGCGTCCCGGTCGGACACCGCGCCGCCCGCGGCCGCGTCGAGATGCCCCGGCGGTGTCTGTGCGACGGCGTGGACGTGTTGACGTGACGAGTTCGTGTCGTACCCCGCCTCTAGTGTCTGCTCCCACGGATGCCCGGCACCGATATCGCGTGTCGGTAACGGATGGGCAACGCGCCCGGGACGGAGTGTGACGTAGATCATGTTGTCGATCGATTGTGGGGCCTGCCCCGCCGCGCCCCGGGGGTGCGAGGGCTGCATCGTGGCGTTCCTTGAATCCGATAACCTGCAGGTAGATGAGCTTTCGCCGGAATCGTGCGGGTTTGTGCTCCCCCCTGAGGTCCGTGCCGCCATCGAGGTGTTGCGCGATGTCGGAATGGTCTCTTCCGTCGAGATTCTGGCGGCATTTCCCGCCGCGTAGGCGATGGGCTGGACTTCGGCGAGATGGTTTCGTAACCTTTTCGAGACCTCGGAAGTCATCGCCCACCCGCCGGTGGGGAGCCGGGGTCAACACCTAAGCACCGTGTCGGTGCGCCGGGGAACCGAGAACTATTGGGGTGAATCGCCCGAGGGCCTGACGGCCCGGGGCGTAGGACAGACTTCCGTGTCCGAATCCGTCAGCTAACCCGGTCGGTGTCGCAGGAAGAAAGAGGATTGTCTCTCGTGGGAGCCCACAGCATCAAGACCAGTTCGGCCGGCCGTCGTGTGGCCGCGGCCGGACTGCTCGCCGCCGGAGCGGCTGTCGCCGGATCCGGTACCGCCGCCGCCGCGCCGGTGACCGTCGACGTCCCCGTCGAGTTCCAGCTTCCGGGGGTGCCCGCGCAGGTCACCGTCGACCTGCCCGAGGGCATCGCCCTTCCGGCCGGCCTCGAGCAGGCGGCCGCCCCGGTCCAGGAGTTCGCGGCCCCCGCGCCCGAGGTCTCCACCGGTCAGAAGATCCTCGACGCCGCGACGACCCGCGTCGGCTCTCCCTACGTCTGGGGCGCCACCGGTCCGGACTCGTTCGACTGCTCCGGCCTCACCTCGTGGGCCTACCAGCAGGCCGGGATCTCCATCCCGCGCACCAGCCAGGCCCAGATCGGTGGCGGGACCCAGGTCTCGAAGGCCGACCTGCAGCCGGGCGACATCGTCGCCTTCTACAGCGGCGCAAGCCATGTCGGCATCTACGCCGGCAACGGCCAGGTCGTCCACGCGCCGTACTCCGGTACCTCGGTGAGCTACGCCCCGGTGGACTCGATGCCGTTCTACGGTGCGACCCGCTACTACTGATCGGGTCGACTGAACTCCCCAGACCCCGCCGGCCCGGCGATGAACCGGCCCCGGCGGGGTCTTGTCGGCTGTAACATTCCACGGTGCGCCCCCGATTCCACCGTTGACATCCGCGCCAGCGGACGCCTGGGAATCCCCACCGAGCCGAGAGTTCGAACCACGTCAGATGACCCGTCGTTTCAGTGCGGCCGCAGTCGGTGCGGCCATGGCCACAGTGCTCATCTGTGGCGGTGTCGCCGCCGCGCAGCCGGCGTCTCCGGATCAGCAGCCCGCAGTCGACGTCCCGCAGCCGGTCGACGTCCCGGCGGACAGCGCCCCGGCGGACGCGTCACCGGCGGCAGGGGAGGACCTCGCCGAGCTGTCGAGATTGTCCGAGGAGGCCGGGGCGCTGGGTGAAGAACTCCACCTGGCCCGCGCGGAACTGGACCGGGCGGTCGCAGAAAGGGATCGCCTCGAGCGCGCGGCCGGGGTCGCCGCGGCATTGGCGGCCACCGCCGAAGGGAACGCGCAGAGAGACCAGGTGGTCGTGGATCACCTCGCCGCGATGAGATACCGCAGCGGGGACACGGGTCCGACGCGTGCGGCGGTGTTGGCGGAGAGCCCCGAGGACCTGGTGCGGCGACTCGACGCGCTCAGGCGGATCTCCGGGGCCACCACAAGTGCGCTGGATGCCTCCAGGGCGGCCTCCGCGGAGGCCGCACGGCTCCGGGAAGAGGCCGTCGGCGCAGCCGATGCCGCGAGGGCTGCGGCCGACGACGCCAGGCAGAAGACCGACGATCTCGACCGCCGGTCGGACGAGATGCGCGACAGGATGGACGAGGTCCGTCGTCGGGTCGACGCGCTCTCGGATACACAGCGCGCGTTGTGGGCCGGTGGACCCGTCGTCCCCGAGGGGTACGTGGCCCCGCCGGTGGACGGCATCAACTCCGCAGCCCTGCGGACCGCCCTGACCCGGCTCGGAGCGCCCTATTCGTGGGGTGCGACGGGCCCCTCGGAGTTCGACTGTTCCGGTCTCATGGTGTGGTCGTACGCGCAGGAGGGAAAGACTCTTCCCCGGTCGAGTCAGGCTCAGGCGGTCTCGGGTGCGCCGGTCGCCCCCTCGGACATGCAGCCGGGCGACCTCGTCATCTACTACCCGGGCGCCACCCACGTCGGAATGTACGCGGGGGACGGTCTCGTCATCCACGCCCCGACTTACGGAGTCCCGGTGAAACTGGAGCGGGTCGACGCGATGCCGATCAGCGCGATCCGTCGGTACTGACCCCACGCCCCGGGACCGGCAGGTCGGGAGAGAGCGCGGTCGGCCGTGTGGCAGGCTCGGAGCCGATGACCAAGACCCTGCTGATCACCAACGACTACCCGCCCCGGCCCGGCGGCATCCAGTCGTACCTCGAGACGTATCTCGAGCATCTCGACCCCGACGACGTGGCGGTCCTGGCCTCCACCTTCCGCGGTGAGGAATCGGCCCGGTACGACGAGTCGAAGCCCTACCTGGTGGAGCGGGTCCCCACCGAGATGCTGCTCCCGACACCGGATCTGGCCGCCAGAGCCCGGCGTCTGGCGGAGGACTTCGGTGCGACCACCATCTGGTTCGGTGCGGCCGCGCCCCTGGCTGCCATGGCACCGGTGCTCAGGGAGGGGCCGGTGAACCGGATCGTGGCGAGCACACACGGTCACGAGGTCGGGTGGTCCATGCTCCCGGGGTCCCGTCAGATCCTCCGGCTGATCGGTGACTCCACCGACGCCGTCACCTACGTCAGCGAGTACACGCGTCGCCGTGTCGCCTCCGCGTTCGGCCCGCGGGCCAGGCTCGTACATCAGCCGGGAGGCGTGGACACGGACCGGTTCCGCCCCGACCCCGCGGCCCGCCGGGCGATCCGGGAACGCTACGGGGTGACGGACAACGACGTGATCGTATGTCTGTCCCGCCTGGTTCCCCGGAAGGGGCAGGACATGCTGATCCGCGCGATGCCGGTGATCGCCGGGCAGGTGCCCGGGGCCGTCCTCGTCGTCGTCGGCGGTGGACCCTACCGGCGAACCCTGGAGGGCCTCGCGCGACGCCACGGCGTCGCAGACCGGGTGATCTTCACGGGCCGCGTCCCCGCCGGGGAGATCGTCGACCACCACCGCATGGCCGACGTCTTCGCCATGCCCTGCCGCACCCGCGGCGCCGGGCTGGACGTCGAGGGACTGGGAATCGTCTACCTCGAGGCGTCGGCCTGTGGCGTGCCCGTGGTGGCCGGACGCAGCGGTGGTGCTCCCGAGACGGTCCAGCACGGCCGCACCGGATCGGTGGTGGACGGTACCTCCGTCACCGAGATCGCCGAGGCCGTGATCGAGATCCTCGGCGACCGCCCGAGGGCGTCCGCGATGGGCGTGCGGGGCCGCAACTGGGTCCTGGACCGCTGGCGCTGGCAGGACCTGGCCGAAGACATGGAACGCGTGCTCTCGGGGGACTGACCCGGGAGAACACGCGCACCGTGACGTCGGGCGCGCCGAGACGTCGGGCGCAGCGTGACGACGCGGGTACCGCGGCGCGGACGCGTGGCCCGCCTCAGGCGTAGAGCGACTCGATCTGCTGCGCGTACTTCTGGTGCACCACGTTGCGCTTGACCTTGAGCGAGGCGGTCAGCTCCCCGGTCTCCTCGGTGAACTGGTCCGGCAGCACGTGGTACTTCTTGATCGATTCGGTGTGCGAGACAGACCGGTTGGCCCGCGCCAGTGTCTGATCCAGGTACTGGATCATGTCGGCGTCCTTGAGTAGTTCGTAGAGTGAGCCGGTCTTGCCGTTCTGGTTCTTCCACCGCTCGAGCCCCTCCGGATCGAGGGTGAGCAGCACGGAGATGAAGGGCTGGCCGTCGCCGACGCACACCGCCTCGGCGACCAGGGGGTCCGCGCGCAGGGCGTCCTCGAGCTGGTTGGGGGCGACGTTCTTGCCGCCCGCGGTGACGATGATCTCCTTCTTGCGACCGGTGATCGTCAGGTAGCCGTCCTCGTCGAGGAAACCGAGATCGCCGGTGCGGAACCAACCGTCGGAGAACGCCTCGGCGGTGGCCTTGTCGTTCTGCCAGTAACCTGACGTGACCACGGGCCCGCTGACCTCGACCTCGCCGTCGGTGGCGATACGTACCGCGCAGCCGGGCAGTGGTTGGCCGACGCTGCCGATGCGCATGTGGCCGGGGGTGTTGACCGTGATGGCCGCGCAGGTCTCCGTCAGGCCGTAGCCCTCGAAGATGTTCACACCGATGCCGTCGAAGAAGTGGGTCAGTCGCTCGCCCAGTGCCGCGCCGCCGGAGATGGCGATCTCGCACCGTCCGCCGAGTGCGGCGACGAGTTTGGCGTAGACCAGCTTGGAGAACACCGCGTGCCGGAGCTTCAGGAGCGGGCCGATGCGGCCGTCCTGGCGTGCGCGCGAATACGCGACCGCGGTGTCGGTGGCCTTGTCGAACATCCAGGCCTTGAACGCCCCTCCGTCCTGGGCGGTGGCCTGGGCCTTGTTGAACACCTTCTGGAACACCCGGGGGACCGCGAGGATGTAGTGCGGGCGCATCTCGCCGAACGTGTCGACGAGGTTGGTCAGGTCGGAGGAGTGCGCGATCGTGACACCGGCGTGGAAACCCGCGAACGTGATGGCCCGGGCCAGGACGTGGGCCAACGGCAGGAACATCACCGTGGTCGAGTCGTCGCGCAGGTAGTTCCTGAACGGGGTCTCCAGCACGGACAGCGTCTCGGACATGAAGTTCCGGTGGGTGAGCATGCAGCCCTTGGGGCGGCCCGTGGTCCCGGACGTGTAGATGAGGGTCGCGGGGGAGTCGGCCGTGACCGAGGCCCTCCGCTCGTCCAGAACCGACTCGTCCACAGCGGCACCCTCGGCGCCGAGCACGTCGATCACCGGGGTCGATCCGTCGATCACCAGTACCCCGGGGTCGGATTCCAGCCCGGTGATCCCCTCACGCGCCGTGACCGCGTGGGACTCGAGCTCGACGATGATCAACCGGGCCGCGGAGTCCTCCATGATCCACCGGATCTGTTCGGCGCTGGAGGAGTCGTAGACCGGCACGGTGACGCCGCCGACGGCCCAGATCGCGAAATCGAGGACATTCCACTCGTAACGCGTGGAACAGAGCAACGCGACCCGGTCCCCGGCCTCGATGCCGCGGGCGACGAGACCGCGCGCCACAGCGCGGACCGTGTCGGCGAACTCCCTGTTGGTGACATCGACCCACCTGCCGCCCACCGGTTTCTGGAACGCCACGTTGTCCGGGCTCTGCACGGCACGGTCGTACGCGGACTGGACGCATGACCAGTCGTCGGCGACGGTGAATGTGGCGGGTGCGGCGACGTATTCGCGCAAAGGGTCCTCCCGGTGGAGACGATCACTGTATGTCTTTCACCTCACACTATCCCCGTACCTGGTCTGCGGCTACGGCACCCGTTACCCGCGAGCTCGGCGAGGACACATCTCCGTCCCTGATATGTGAAGCTTGAGGGTATGAGCGACGACAACGGCGTGCCCGAGGTCTGGCCGACCCGGGACTCCACGGTGGTCGAGGCGACGCCGGAAGCCGTCATGGCCGTGATCTCCGATTTCTCCGCGTACCCGGAGTGGTCCACGTCGATCCGGGTGGCCGAGGTGCTGTCGATCGGCCCCGACGACCGTCCCGATCGCGTGCGATTCGAGCTCGAGGCGGGCGCGATAATCGACGAATATGTTCTCGCCTACTCGTGGTCCGCGGACGACCGGGGACTCGAGTGGCGGCTCGAGAGCTCGACCCTGCAGAAGTCGCAACGGGGGAGCTACCGGCTCGAGCCGGTGGAGGGCGGCACACGGGTCGACTACGAACTCGAGATCGAACTCGTGGTCCCGGTGATCGGCAGTCTGCGCACCCGGGCCGAACGACGCATCCTCGGGGACGCACTGAACGAACTGAAGCGGAGGGCTGAGGCCAGGTGAAGGAAACCCGTGTCGTCGTCGTCATGGGCGCAGACCCCGCGCAACGCGCGGTACGGACCGCGGACCTCCTCACCGGCACCGGGGGGACAGCCCTGCTGCTCACCGGACACCCCGACGCGGTGGACCCGCGCCTCGACACCGGTGAGTCCGGACGCGTGGAGGTGCGTGCCGACGACCCGACCGCGCGGCTGGAGGCCTTCAGGTCCGGCGCCGTGGACCCCGACGACGACGTGTTGGCAGCGCTGTCTGCCGGCGCGGACACCCCGCTGTCGGCGGTGCTCGGATGGGAGTATGCGCGCCGGGCGGCGGCGGCCGGCTACTGGGACGTGGTCGTGGTGGAACTCGACGGTGACCTCGCCGCCGTGCGTCGCCTGGCGGCAGCCGGCCAACTGGCGGCGTTCGTGGAGAGCCGATGGCCCGCCCACGTCCGATACGCGTCGATGGCCGCCGGGGACCTCGCCGACGTACGGGTCCGCGAGGCCCACCGGCTGGCGCTGCTCGCCGACGACGTGGCCGATTTCCTGGCCGGCCCGCTCCGGGTGGTGGTCGCGGGCGGGGCGCCCGAACGCACCACGGCGATGGCCGAGCTCGCGCGCGGCGCGGTCACACCCGACATCGAGACCGACGACGCCGGCACCTACCTGGTCACCTACCCGTCACCCGCCATGCCCTCCACGCCCGCGACCGTCGACGGAACCGCGCTCCGACTGGAGCACGACGGGTTCGAAGCGGTGCTGCCGCTGCCGTCACTGCTGGCGAGATGCGTCCTGACCGGCTCCGATTATGACGCCGCGGCCGGCCGGGTCATCCTGCGGTTCGTGCCCGACCCGGATCTGTGGCCCCCGAATCTCGTACCGTCCGGATTCGCCGGCCGCGCCGGGTAATATCCACCACCTACCAGACCCATCGAACCGAGGAACGGTGACAGGTTGCTGTACTGGCTGTTCAAGTACGTGCTCATCGGGCCCTTTCTCCGATTGACCAGCCGTCAGGTCGTCACCGGCAAGGAACATTTCCCCCGCTCCGGGGCCGCGCTGCTGGTCGGCAACCATCTGTCCGTCGGCGACTGGCTGTTCATGCCGCTGCTCATGCCGCGCCGGGTGACGTTCCTGGCCAAGAGCGACTACTTCACCGGAACCGGCATCAAGGGCATGCTCAGCCGCTGGTTCTTCGCCGGATCCGGTCAGCACCCGATCGACCGCACCAACGCGGACGCCGCGCAGGCGGCGATGAACGCCGGACTCGAGGTGCTGTCCGAGGGCGAGATCCTGTGCATCTACCCGGAGGGCACACGGTCCCCGGACGGGCGCCTCTACCGGGGTAAGACCGGGCCAGCCCGCCTCGCCATGAAGGCCGGGGTCCCCGTCATCCCGATCGGTGTCACGGGCACCGGTGACTACATCCGGGCGCTCACCAAGCCGAAGCTCGGCCGCCGTCCCGTGGTCCGGGTGATGGTCGGCGAGCCGCTGGACATCTCCGCGTGGGCGGGCCGTGAGGGCGACCGCGCCGCCGAGCGTGAGATCACCGACGAGCTGATGCTCAGGATCCAGGCTCTGACCGGGCAGGAGTACCTGCCGGACGTCTACGGTGCGGATATGAAGAAGCGGTTCGACGCCATCCGTGAATCCGGACGCAACCTGCTCGACCAGCCTGTCGACGGGTCGAGCTGACCCGGTGCGCTATTTCTACGACTGCGAGTTCATCGAGAACGGAATCACCATCGACCTGGTGTCGGTGGGCGTCGTGGCCGAGGACGGCCGCGAGTTCTACGCCGTCTCCACCGAGTTCGATGCAGGGGCGGCGGGGCCGTGGGTGCGGCGGAACGTACTGCCGAAGCTGCCCAGTCCCTCGTCCGAGGTCTGGAAGTCGCGGTCCAGGATCCGCGACGAGCTCTACGACTTCGTCACCGCGCCACCGACCGGTGAGGTCGAGATGTGGGCGTGGATCGGCGCCTACGACCACGTGGCGGTGTGCCAGCTGTGGGGCGACATGACCCGGCTGCCGGCCGCGATGCCCCGGTTCACCCGGGACGTCCGGCAGCTGTGGGAGATGGCCGGCAAGCCGGACCTGCCCACCCACCCCGGCGGTGAGCACGACGCGCTCGCCGACGCCCGGCACGCGATGCTCCGCTTCCGCGCGATCGCCGCGAGAGCTCCTCACCTGGGGCTCTGAGGCTGCCGGGCGACGCGGTCGCGTATCCTCGCCGGGGTGAGCAACTGGACAGTCGACGTCGACATCGCACAGCTTCCCGATCTGCCCCCGCTCTCCGCGGACCTCGATCGGCAGCTGGCTGACGCCCTCTCCCGGCCGGCGCTGCAGCAGCCGTCGTGGGACCCCCAGCACGCTGCGGCGATGCGCAAGGTGCTCGAGAGTGTGCCGCCGATCTGCGTGCCGTCCGAGGTCGAACACCTCTCTGACCGGCTGGCGGACGTGGCGCACGGGCGTGCGTTCCTCCTCCAGGGCGGGGACTGCGCCGAGACGTTCGAGGCCAATACCGAGCCCCACATCAAGGGGGTCATCCGGACTCTCCTCCAGATGTCCGTCGTCCTGACCTACGGCGCGTCGATGCCCGTGGTCAAGGTCGGTCGTATCGCCGGCCAGTACGCCAAGCCCCGGTCCGCCGACCGCGACGGTGCCGGCCTGCTGTCCTACCGCGGTGACATGGTCAACGGCCTCGAGGCCGACGAGAAGTCGCGCGAGCACGATCCGTCGCGGCTGGTGCGCGCGTACGCCAATGCGGCCGCCGCCATGAACCTCGTGCGATCACTGACCGCCTCCGGTACCGCGGACCTGCACCGGGTCCACGAGTGGAACATGGAGTTCGTCGCGGGCTCCCCGGCCGGTGCCCGGTACGAGGCACTGGCGGCGGAGGTCGACCGTGGCCTGCGCTTCATGGACGCCTGCGGGGTCTCGGACGAGAACCTCCGGTCGGCGGACATCTTCTCCTCCCACGAGGCGCTGGTGCTCGACTATGAGCGCGCGATGCTGCGCCTGGCCGACGACGGCACCGGCCTGACCGGCGATGCCGAGCAGGGGCTGTACGACCTGTCCGCCCACTTCCTGTGGATCGGGGAGAGGACGCGGGGGATCGACGACGCCCACGTGGCGTTCGCCTCGATGATCCAGAACCCGATCGGGCTGAAGATCGGCCCCGGCACCAGTCCGGAGCTGGCTGTCGAGTACGTCGAGAAGCTCGATCCGGACAATCGTCCCGGCCGCCTGACCCTGGTCTCGCGGATGGGTAACGACAAGGTCCGCGAGGCCTTGCCCCCGATCGTCAGGGCGGTCGAGGCGACCGGGCACAAGGTCATCTGGCAGTGCGACCCGATGCACGGCAACACGCACTCCGCCACGAACGGTTACAAGACCCGCCACTTCGACCGGATCATCGACGAGGTGCAGGGGTTCTTCGAGGTCCACCACGCGATCGGCTCGCACCCGGGCGGCATCCACATCGAGCTGACCGGCGAGGACGTCACCGAGTGTCTGGGCGGCGCCCAGGACATCTCGGACCTGGACCTGGCGGGACGCTACGAGACCGCGTGCGACCCGCGGCTCAACACGCAGCAGTCACTCGAGCTGGCCTACCTCGTCGCGGAGATGCTCCGCAGCTGAACGGGCGACGTCCCGGTGCCGGGTCATCCCAGCGCGTCGATCTCGACCTCGCTCCCGCGGGCGACCACCCGGCCCGGGAGCGGGGTCTGCCCGTAGACGATCCCGTTCGAGGTGCCGGCGTCGATGGTGACCCGAAGACCCGCGTCCTCGAGCGTGCGGCGCGCGTCGGAGGCGCGGGAACCCAGTACGACGGGGACCGTCACCGCGTTCGAGGGGACGATCCGCAGGACGGCGTTGTCCGGGTCCAGTCGGGTTCCGGCCGGCGGATCGGTGCGGACCACGCGGCCGTCGGCCACACGGCGGTCGGTGACCGGCGATTCGCGGACGATGGTGAAGCCGGCCTCGTCGAGCACCGCGGTCGCCTCGTCGACGGGAACATCCCGGATATCGGGCACGGTCAGCGAGTTGGAGACCACCAGCGTCACGCCGTCACCCCGCGCCACGTCACTGCCCGGATCGGGGTCGGTGCCGACGGCGACACCGCCGTCCAGCTCGGCGTCGAAGACCCTCCGGACCTGCGATACGGCGAGGCCCGCCCCTTCGAGCGCGGCCCGTGCCTGGTCCTCTTCGAGCCCCGCCACCTCCGGTACCGCCACCGGTGCCGGCCCGGCGCTGGTGAGCATCTCGACCGGCGTGCCCACGTCGACGGTCGTGCCCGAACTCGGCTCCAGGGCGACGACCTCGCCGATCGGGACGGAATCGGAGTGGGTCGTCTGCCCGGTCATGGGTTCCAGGGAGAACTCGGTCAGCATCTGTGACACGGCCTCCACGGTCCGGTCGGCGCCGATCTCGGGCACCACGGGTCGGCCGACCGAGACGAGCAGATCGACGGTGTCCCCGCGGGGGACGCGTTCGCCCGCGCCGGGGTCAGTGCCGACGAGTGCAGTCGGGGGTATGTCGTTGCTGAACTCGTCTCGGGTCGCCGCGGTCAGTCCGACCGCGGCGACGGCCTCGGTGGCCTGTCCCACCGACATGCCCTGCACGGACGGCACCTCGACGAACCGTCCCGACCCCAGCCACCACCCGGCGACGGCGAGTCCGATCGTGGCGATCAGCACCACGACGAGCCACAGCAGGCCGGGTCTGCGGCGGGGCCGGATCACGTCCCTCTCGGGTGCGAGTTCGAGTTCGCCCGGTGGGTACGGGCCGGCGCCCGCACCGTGCCAGTGCCGGGGCTGGGCCTCGGGGTCGGCGGTCGGTGGGGGGCCACCGGGGGGCTGTGCGGGGACCGCCCGCGTCTGGACCCTCGTGGGCACGGGGCCACCGCGTCGGACGGCCTCTCCGCTCTCCCGGTCGGCGGCGTCGAACTCGGACTCGGCGCCGGGCGCGGACTGAGCCGCCTTCGCCCGTGCCCGTGACCAGGACGACTGCCTGGGTGCCGGGACCACGTAGTCGGGGAATCGGCCCTCTTGTGCGGCCCGGTCGAGGTCGCGCAGCATCTCGCCGGCGTCGGCGTACCGATCCTGGGGGCTGCGGCGGGTGGCACGCAGCACCAGGTGGTCGAGGTCCTCGGGCACCGTGTCGGCCTGGTCCGAGGGGGAGGGGACGTCGGTGTCGAGGCGGCGGTAGGCCACGGCGATGTTGTTGTCCCCGCTGAACGGCGGTTCGCCGGTGAGCATCTCGTAGGCCAGGACCCCCAGTGAGTACAGGTCGGATCGGCCGTCGGTGTCCGCACCCGAGATCTGTTCGGGGGAGAGGTAGGCGGCGGTGCCCATGACGACGCTGCTCGAGGTGGCGCGAGATTCGGCGACCGCGCGGACGAGGCCGAAGTCGGCGAGCTTGACGGCGCCGTTGGTGGAGATCAGGACGTTCTCCGGCTTGATGTCGCGGTGGACCAGTCCGGCCTCGTGTGCCTCGCGGAGCGCACCGAGCAGGGGGCGCAGGACCGCTGCCGCCGCGTAGGGGGGCATCGGGCCGCGCTCGTCGAGGAGTTCACGCAGGGTGCCGCCGGGGACGAGTTCCATGACCAGGAACGCGGTCTCTCCCTCGACGCCCTGGTCGAAGACCTGGACTATCCCGGGGTCGGACAGTCGGGCGGCGGAGCGCGCCTCGAGGGTGAAGCGGTCGACGAAGGCACGGTCCCCGGCGAGCTGTGGGTCGAGGAGTTTGACGGCCACGTGACGGTCGAGTCGCTCATCGGTGGCCAGATGGACGATGGACATCCCGCCGCGAGCGATCACGGCGTCCAGCCGGTACCGCCCGTCGAGCAGGGCGCCCGGCCGTGGAATCTGCCCGTCATGAGTGCTCATGTCGTCCATTCTGCCCCTCCTGTCCCCGTAGCGGTATGCCCGGCGCGGTGATGCCCGGCGGATCCCGGGGGTCTAGCCTGGTGGTCGTGAGTAGAGTTCCACACTGTGACGACGTCCTGCCCGCCGACGTCGAGACCGTCGATCTGCCCGAGGTGTCCGAGCGGTTGGGTATCCCGGTGACGCGGGTGCACGACCTGCTGCGGGAAGGGGCGCTCATCGCCATCCGTCGCGCCGGTGTCGTGGTGGTGCCGGAGGTATTTTTCGACGACGACGGGGTCGTCCGTTTTCTCCCGGGACTCGTCTCCGTGCTCCGCGACGGGGGCTATAAGGACGACGAGATCCTGAGCTGGTTGTTCAGGGAGGACGATTCGCTGCCGGGTACTCCGGCGGATGCGCTCCACGGGCACCGGGCGCGTGAGGTCATCCGGCGTGCTCAGGCGATGGCGTTCTGAGACCACCTGCTTCGCTGTCGGTGGTGGCGCGCCACCACCAGAGGGAGGTGGCGATCGAGGCGATGATCGCGGCTGCGACGATGGCAGGGCTGTAGAGGCTGGTCGAGCCGTTGGGGCCGATGGCCATCACGAGGAACACCGTGCACCCCACCGCGGCTGTGGTCGCACGCGGACCGGGGCGGCCGAGGAACCAGAACGCGGTCACCCACACGTGGTACCAGGGCCAGGCCAGTGAGTTGAAGACCACGAACACGAGCATCGCCACCAGGATCCCGCGCAGCGCCGACCGGGTGGTGCGGCGGCTGAACCACCACACGGCGATCAGGGACAGGGCCAGGACGACTCGGCCCACGTCGCGGGAGACGGCCAGGATGTCCGCGAAGGCCGGTGTGCCGGGCAGTGCGTGAACGAGGTGTGCCGCCGCGGTGGGGGCGCTGAGGTAGTTGATGACCCGGTCGGAGACCGAGATCGCGTCGACCCAGCCGAACCCGGTGCCGGAGGCGAAGGTCGCCAGCACGAACACGACGGCGGCGACCGCCGCCGCGCGAGCGGTGTCGGCGATCGCGCCCACGACCGGACGCAATCCGGCTCCGCCGGCGGGGGAGCCGCGACGGTGGTCCAGGGCGATCCACAGCAGGAACGGCGCCACGAGCACCGCGGTCGCCTTGAACGCCACGGCCAGTCCCACGACCACGCCGGCCCACGCGTACCGGCGGTCGAGGGTCAGCACCACCGCGGCGAGGCACGCCGCGAGCGGGAACACCTCGTTGTGCAGTCCACCCGACAGGTGGATCACCGTCAACGGTGATGCGCCGGCCATCCACACCGCCGCGCCGGCGTCGACGCCCACGCGGCGTGCGGCGGCGACGATCAGTACCAGCATCACCGCGACACCGATCAGGGTCAGCACCCGCAGGATCAGGATCCCGACCGTCGGGTGGCCGCCGGTCAGCGCCACCACGATCCGCATGAGCAGCAGGTGCAGCGGCCCGTAGGGGGTGGGGGTGGATTTCCAGTCGGGGCTGACCTCGGTGGTGAAGGGGCCGGGATTGGCGTCCGGTCCGTACCGGTAGGGGTCGACGCCGGCGCCGGTCATGGCGCCCTGGGCGAGATACGACCAGGCGTCCCGGCTGAACAGTGGGACAGCCGGCAGCATGGGTAGCGACCACAACGCCGTGGCCCAGGCGCCGTCCCGGACAGGCAGTCGCCCCGCCGCCGCGCGGGGTCCCAGGGCCAGCCACGAGGTGATCAGCAGTGCCACGCCGATCCAGCACAGGATCAGTGCCAGGCTCGCACCGTGACCGAACGTGAAGCCCGGCAGCCCCGCCGCGACCGCCGGCCCGCCGTCGACGGGCAGTGCGCCCACGCCGAAACCGGCGAGGGTGAGCAGGACCGAACCGAGCACGCCACGCCACAGTGCGGGACCGGACGGTCCGGCCAGTGCCCCGAGCGCCGAATTCCAGGTGGCGGCGGGCAGTGCGCGCAGGCGGGACCCGGGCGATGTCGTCGTCACCTCCGTCACGTTCAGGCCCGTCGACGGGTGGCCGCCGCGGCCAGGTCACGGAGGGCGTGGCGACCACGGTCGGTGACCGCATCGGTGTCGATCGCGGCCAGTGCGCGCGCGGTCAAGGTGTCGATCTCGGTCTCCACGGAGGCCACGGCACCCGAGTCCACGAGGATGCGACGGGCCCGGTCCAGCGCGGGCGCATCGAGTTCCGTCCCGATCACCCCCAACAGGAAATCCGTGTCTGCGGGGCCGGCCAGGGTCGTGGCGCGGGCCAGGAGCAGGGTGCGCTTGCCTTCCCGTAGGTCATCGCCGGACGGCTTGCCGGTGACCTCGGGATCCCCGAACACGCCGAGCAGGTCGTCCCGGAGCTGGAACGCCTGGCCCACGGCCACCCCGAACTCGCGAAGTGCTCCGATGGTCTCGGGACCCGCACCGGCCAGCGCCGCTCCGATGTGGAGTGGTCTCTCGACTGTGTAGGCGGCGGTCTTGAACCGATTGACGCGGGCCGGGGTGATCTCGTCGGTCGCGCCGGAGGCCTCGGCGAGGACGTCGAGCATCTGCCCCGACAGGACCTCGGTCTTCATCGCGTACCAGGGCACGATGGCGCGGGCCAGCGCGTCTGGGCTCACCCCGGAGGTGACAAACATCTCGTCAGCCCAGGTCAGAGCCATATCGCCGAGGAGGATGGCCTGCGAGACCCCGTAGCGTTCGGGGTCGCCATCCCACCCGGCGTCGCGGTGCATGGTCTCGGCGGTGCGGTGCACGGTCGGCCGGCCCCGCCTGGTGTCGGAGGCGTCCACGATGTCGTCATGAACCAGCGCACACGCCTGGATCAGCTCGAGAGCGGCACAGGCGGTCACGACCTCGTCGGGCGCCACGTCCCCGTCGGAGCCGGCCGCGGCCCAGCCGGCCAACGCGAACCGAGGGCGCATCCGCTTGCCGCCGTCGAGCACGAAATCCGCCAGCAGGCCGGCCAGACGGTCCACCCGGTCGTCCACACCGGCCACGACGTCGCGTCGCCCGTCGAGGTGTCGCCGGAGTGCGGTCAGGACGCGTTCTCCGTCGTCGGGGCGAATCGCCGGGGCCAACGGGCACCATCCCTTCCGGGCGGTCCGTCCGGTCGCCCTCGTCGCCGTCGATCCTAGTCGCCGGGTGGAGACGGGCCCGGGCGAGTGTCGGGCTACCCTGGTCCGGTGACCCAGCTACCCGACTTCGATCCGACGGACGGCGGCCGGCACCCGAGCATCGTGGAGCGTATCGCCGCATCGACCACCCCCAGGGTTCCGTTCTCCGTGGAGTTCTACCCGCCCCGTGACGAGGCGGCCGAAGAGCGGCTGTGGCGCGCCGCCTCGGTGTTCTCCGACCTCGGGGCGGCGTTCGCCTCCGTCACCTACGGTGCCGGCGGCTCGACCCGCGACCGCACGGTCCGGGTGGTGGAGCGGATCGTCCGCGAGACGGACCTCGTGCCGATCGCACACCTGACCGCTGTCGGCCACACCGTCGACGAGCTTCGCGAGATGATCCGCATGTACGGCGAGGTCGGGGTCTCCAACATCCTGGCGCTGCGAGGTGACCCGCCCGGCGATCCGCTGGGCGAGTGGACAGCGCACCCCGAGGGGCTGCACTATGCGGAGGAGCTGGTCCGCCTCATCCACGACGTCGGCCGCTTCCACGTGGGCGTGGCTTCGTTCCCCGAGGGGCATTACCGGGCGCGCGATCTGGACCACGACACGGAGGTCCTCGTCGGCAAGCTGCGGGCCGGGGCGGAGTACTCCATCACGCAGATGTTCTGGGACGTCGAGGACTACCTTCGGCTTCGCGACCGCGTGGTCCGGGCGGATCCCGAGCAGGGCGCCAAGCCGATCATCCCCGGTCTCATGCCGGTCACGAGTCTGCGGGTGGTGCGCCGGATGGTCGAACTCTCCGGCTGCGCGCTCCCGGAGGGGCTCTCCGAACGTCTGCGGCTCGCCGCCGGCGACGGACCGGAGGAGAACCGCGCGGCCGTTCGCGAGGTGGGCATCGAGTTCGCCACCCAGTTGTGTGAGCAGCTGATCGCCGAGGGCGTGCCCTGCCTGCACTTCAACACGCTCAACTTCTCCAGAGCGACCCATGAGGTCCTGACAAACCTGTCGATGGTCCCTGCCGAGAAGGCGTCACTCGGCAGCATCTGAGCACGTCGGTGTGGCCGCCACCGCGGTCCGTCAGCGCGCCAGGTGGTCGGCCCGGGCCCGCGAGGTGCGGGCGGCGAGTACGGTGCCGATGGCGACGAGCAGGGCCGCGCCGATGCCCACGATCATCCACACGGCGAAGCCACGTGCGGCGGGGTCGGGATAGGACGACGACGCCTGCATCCGGGTGATCGAGCCCGGAGACGGAGTCCAGCTGACGGTGTTGCCGGCGCCGACGGTCCCGTTGGTTTCGCTGATCCGGTTGGGGAAGGTCAGGTCGACCCGCGTGGTGGCTGCCTCCGAGCTGTCGGCCGGCATGCCGGAGAGATCGACGGAGCCGCTGAAGGACACGGTGTCTCCACTGCGCCGGAAACTCATGGTGTAGGGGCGTGCGCCCTCGATGTCCACGGCGAGGGACAGCGTGTCCATCTCCGCGAACGTCAGCTGGGTGAAGTAGATCTCCCGGCCCGTGAACCCGTCCGCTGAATAGGGGGTGATCCGGACCTTCTGCTCCAGCCCGGAGGGCGTGCCCAACCGTTCGAGGGCGGCGGCCTGCGCGGGCTGGTCGGCCGCGATCAGGATCCGACCCGATACGGTGTCGTCCTTGCGGACGCTCATCTGGGCGTTGAGCTGGAGACAACCGCTGAGGACGAAGAGCATCGTGAACAGCGCGGTCACACCGGCCAGCCGCCGGGCCAGGGGAGAGCGACCACGGGCCGCGTGGGTGATGGCTGTCGAACGAGGAACGGTCACAGGTGTCATTCTGCCCGCGCCGGGCGTCGGCGACGTGTCGACGTGCCGAACCGGCGACCGACAAGTCGGGCGACGGTCCTTCCGCTCGTCCCGATCACGCCGCCTCCGGGGTGGGTGGAGGCACCGGCGAGGAAGATGCCGTCCGCGCCCGGGACGGTGTGACCGCGAAGGTCCGGGTGTGGGCGCATCGGCAGCATCTGGTCCAGCGACATCTCGACGTGCATGACGTTTCCGCCGATCAGCCCGAGTTCGGTCTCCAGGTCTTCCGGGGTCTGGACATGCCGATGGACGATCGACCCCGCGAGCCCGGGGGCGAACCGGTCCGCGGCGGCGATGATCCGGTCGGCCTCGGCCGCGCCGGCGTCCGACCAGGGCCTGCCGTCTGCGAGGTTCCTGGGATGCCACTGGGACCACAGAGTCAGTTCGTGCCGCCCCGCCGGGGCCAGTGAGGGGTCCAGTGAGCTGAAACTCATCGCGAGGACCGCGGGGTCGGCGTCGAGACCGCCAGCGGCGGCGACGCCGTATCGGCGGTCCAGGTGGCGGCGATCGGTCACGAGGAGTTGCAGTCCGTGTGAGCTCACCCGAGTGGGGACGTCGGGGTACCGGGGGAGATCGGTGGTCCCGAGCCTGACGACCATGCCGAGCCCGAAGCCCGGGCGGATCCGCCTGCGCCAGCGGTCCACCGTCGGGGCGGGGAGCACCCCGGAGAGCAGGTCCAAGGTCGTGTGCACGTGGCACGCCGCCACCACCGCGGAGCAGGAGAGCGACGGGCCGCCGGCGGTGTGCACGCGCCAGCCGCGACCGGACCTGGCGATGGCGGTGGCACCGGCCCCCGCGGTGATGGTGCCGCCATGTCCTCGCACGACCGACGCCAGTGCGTCGGCCAGGGCGCCGGAACCGCCGATCGCCCGCCCCGGCGGGATCGTGTGCATCAGTGCCGCGAACCCGATCATCGGGGCCGTGGCCGGATGGGACATCGGGGGCCCGGACTGCGCACCGAACCAGGAGAGGGCGGCCTTCAGCCGCTCCGAGTCGAACAGTGAGTCCAGGAGCGCATCTCCCGAGGACAGGAACGTCTGTACTGCGCCGAAGGGGTCGTGGAGATCGTCCGCTCCCAGGAACGCGAATCCCAGACCTGCGGCGGTGGGGCGAACGGAGAAGCCCCGCATCATGCGTCCGGCGAGCACGCCCCACCGACTGACGAAGGCCCGGTAGGCCTCGGCGTCGGCGGGGCCGCAGGCCTCGGAGATGCTCCGGCAGGTGGCGTCGAGATCGCGGTGGAAGACGATCGGTGGTTCGTCCGAGCCGGGCGGCGCGGGTGCGAATCCCCAGGGGTCGCAGTCGACGTAGCGAAGCCCGTGTGAGGCCAGGTCGAGCTCCTCGGGGATGCCGGTGTGACGGATCATCAGATGCGCGGAGGACCCCCGGTCGGTGCGGTGGCCCGGGTACCGCTCGACAGTGGAGGTGGCGCCCCCGATCACCGTGTCCTTCTCCACGACATGGACGTCGAGGCCGGCGCGGGCGAGGTAGGCGGCGCAGGTCAGGCCGTTGTGGCCGGACCCGATCACCACGACGTCGTGGTGGGGCATCTCACGACTCCTGTTCGGGGAGCGGGAGGGGACGTGAGAGGACGGCGAACGGGCGGGTGTCGCCGTCGAACCGGTGCGAGCGCAGTACGTCGCCGAATCCCAGTGAGCGGTACAGCCGCCACGCACCGTTGTTCTCGTTCTCGACCTCGGGGGTCGACAGCATGACCGTGCGTTCGGTTCGCTCGGCGAGGAAGCTGCGGAGCAGGGTGCCACCGATGCCCCGGCCCTGATGGGCAGGGGAGACGTGGAGTTCGGTCAGCTCGACGTAGTCGTCGGGCAGCTCACGCTGCCGGTCCCGGAGTCCGCGGGAGACCTGCTCGTACCACCACTGGCCGGGGGCCCCGCGGTAGCCGTAACAGATCGCGACCAGGGGCCCGCGCGCCGGTCCGAGCAGGCGCCGCCGGGGCGCCTCGAACGCGGCGAACCCGGACCAGCCCTCGCGTCGGCTGTGTTCCAGCCATGCCGCCGCCCGCGAGCGGATCACCTGTGGTGGGTAGCCCATCGCATCGACGTAGACCCCGAGTGCCTCGGGAAGTCGGTCTCTGAAATCGGCGGCGTCGAGCCGGGTGATCACGGTGTTCATCGGCTCCATCTCATCACGAGCGGGCGCTCGCCACCCCGGGTTGTGTCGTACCCCGGCGATAGCGTGCGGGCACAAGCGGAGAAACAGCGGAGATGGGTGGTGCAGTGGCATGGGGAAGACCAACGGGTTGAGGGTCGCCGGCGGGGGTGGTGTGAGGACACCTCTCGGACGGGCGGAGCGCGCGGAAGTGCATCGCGGACGGGCGCTGTCCGCGTCCACACCCGAGGACCGGTTCGTCGAGGCGTATCGCGCCGCCCGCTCCGCCGCCGGTGCGTTACTCGTTCCCGGCGCCAGGCGGCGTGGACCGGCGGACGTCTGGCATCGCCTCGCCGTGGAAGTCCCGGAGCTGCGCGAATGGGCGGTCGCGTTCGGGGGTTATTCCGCACTCGCCGCTGCGGTGGAGGACGGGCTTCCCCGCTCAGTGCAGCCGCGGATGGCGGATGACTTCCTCTGGGCGGTAGGGCGTTTTCTCGACCTCGTGGACGAGCGGCTGGGGGTCCTGGGGCCCGCAGCATGAGCGTGTTCGTCGGCCTCCACGAAAGTCCCCCGCCCGTCCTGGGGAATCTCGGTGGTCACGGCGGCGTTGCCCTCGTATGATGGGAAGAGCCTTGACCGGCTTATCACAATACTGGTCGGGTTTCGCCGACACAGCCGGCCGCGCTCGTCAACCGCGAGCATTTGAAGGAGGTCGAAGTGCCCCTGTCCGAGCACGAGCAGCGCATGCTCAAGGAAATTGAGAGCGCGCTCTACGCCGACGACCCGAAGTTCGCGTCGTCCGTTCGCAAGACCGGTGCCGCAGGCGTTCGCCGCCCCACCGGTCTGGTGGTGGGACTCGGCGTCCTCGGACTGGCTCTCCTCATCGGTGGTCTGGCGCTGGACGTCAAGCCGGGAGGATTCCCGGTTCTCAGCCTCATCGGCTTTCTGACCATGTTCGCGGCCGGAGTCCTCGCACTGCGATCCCCGTCTGGTTCCACTGTCGTCGGCGCGAAGAAGTCCGGTGGCCCGCGGCTGCCGGGGAGCGGTCGGGCGTCGTCCTCGGGGTCTGGCGACGGGCGGTCCTACTCCACCAGGATGGAGGACCGTTTCCGGCGGCGCTTCGAGCAGGAGCCCTAGCCGGTCCCGGAATCTTCGGAAGGGGCGAGCGCACCCGCGCTCGCCCCTTCGGCCATTTGACCTCGCCCCACTATGCCCCACGGGGTGAGCCCTCGCCCCACCGTGCCCCACGTGGTGAGCCCTCGCCCCACCGTGCCCCACGGTCGGTGACCCGGTTACCGCTCACCGGCCCGCGGTGACTCGCCCCACCGTGCCCCACCTTGAGATCCGTGACCCGCCCGGGGCAAGGGTGCTGCGGTGTGCGGTGAGCAGGACAGATGGGTGAGCGCCATGCCTGAGCTGTGGCGACTCGCCGCGACGGGCCGTTCTCCCGCACATGTCGACGGTTCCCCGGGTGTGCGCTTGCTGTCGTCAGGCACGGTCAGCCCCGGGGCGGAATGTTGCCGGCCCGTGTCCTCTGACTCGGAAAACTCATGGCACCTGCAGGCCTGGTCCGTCGCCCCACTTTCTCCCACCGAGAACGCCACATTATTCACACTGGGCTTCTGGGGCCACTTTTATCCCTGTTGTGCGTCGATGGATCGCCGGAAAGTGGCTGAGCTGTGCTCTGGCGGGCCCGTGTCGGCTTGTAAATCAACGCTGTGAACTGGGGTGATGTGGCTTGGTGGGGGAAAGTGGGGCGCAGACCTTGTTTGTGGGGCGTTGTGGGGTAGAGTGGGGCACGCACGGAGCTCAAAGGGTCTGAACCCTCAGGAGGTGGCGGGTGACCGACACCGATCCCGGCGACTCCGGGCGTGAACGAGCCTTTGTCGGGTATGGGACACACCGTCCCAAACTCGACGACAAGGGGAGGCTGACGATCCCCGCCAGATTCAGGCCCGGCCTGGCGGACGGGGTGGTCGTGTGTGGGTGGTTCACCAACACGCTTTCGGTCTTCCCTGAAGACGAGTTCGACGCGCTGGTCAGAAAGGTCCGGCCGACCGCCAACCTCAGCGAGAGGCACATGGCGTTCTTCCGGCTCCTGGTGAGCGGCGCGGAAGTCCAGCAACTGGACTCGCAGGGGCGGATCTCCATCCCGGCGAGTCAGCGGAAATACGCAGGTCTTGGGAAAGACTGCGTCGTCAACGGCCTCGGGGAACGACTCGAGGTCTGGGACGCCGACGCGTGGGACCGCTACAGCGAAGAGAACCTGCCCGCGTTCTCCGAGATGGAGGGCACCTCGCTCGGGATCGAATTCTGATCCGGGGAGAGGACACGAGAAGAAGACGCACGACAGCACGACGGACGGAGCCCCCCGGCCCCTGCCCGGCATCACCCTGACGTACTTCCCCAACGCCAGGTGGGTATCGGACGGGGACCAGGGGGCTCCACCACAACCGGAGCAACCACCGGATCCGGCCGCGAGGAGGCGAGATGGCAGCAGAGCCCGATGCCGATCGCGAACCCGCGCGTTCCGGGCACGTCCCGGTGTTCCTCGAGCGCACTCTCGAGCTCTTCCAGCCGGTCGTCGAGGCGGCCGCGGCAGAAGGTCGCATGCCGGTCATCGTCGACGGGACGGTGGGGCTCGGAGGACACACCTCCCACATGCTCGCCGAGTTCGACTCACTCCGTGTGCTCGGGGTCGACCGTGATCCGGCCGCCCTCGAGATGGCGACCCGACGGCTCACCGCGTTCCGCGACCGGTTCACCCCGGTCCATGCCCGTTTCGACGATTTCGACGCGGTGGTCGCGGCACTCCCGGTGGACTCCACCGACGACGCCGGTCCGGCGATCGACGGCATCCTCCTCGACTTCGGCGTCTCCTCGATGCAGCTCGACGTGGCCGACCGCGGCTTCGCCTACTCGGTCGACGCGCCACTCGACATGCGGATGAACCCGACCACCGGGCCGACCGCCGCCGACATCCTCGCCGACTACTCGCGAGATGACCTGGCCCGGATCTTCCGGGTCTATGGAGAGGAGCGGTTCGCCCGCCAGATCGCCGCTGCCATCGTCCGGCGCCGCGAGACCGAGCCGCTGCGCACGAGCTCCGAGCTCGTGGCGCTCCTCTACGACACTATTCCGCAGGGCGCGCGCCGAACCGGGGGTCATCCCGGGAAGCGCGTGTTCCAGGCCTTGCGGATCGAGGTCAACGCCGAGCTGGAGGCGGTCGAGAACGCCGTGCCCGGTTACCTCGACCTCCTTCGCGGAGGCGGCCGCGCGGTGTTCATGTCCTACCACTCGCTCGAGGACAAGATCGTCAAACGCGAACTGTCCGCGCGAACCGCCTCGCGAACCCCTGCGGGACTGCCGGTGGAACTCCCGGGTCACGGGCCCGAATTCGCGGCCGTCACCCGCGGGGCGGAGAAGGCCTCGCCCACGGAGATCGACCACAACCCACGCTCGGCCTCGGTCCGGGTGCGATGTGTCCGACGTATAGACGGGAGGACCCCATGACGAGCACCATCGACGCGGCCGGAGCCGGAGGGCGGGTGGACACCCGTACCGCGGCTGTGCCGGAAACCGGCACCCCCGCGCCGCCACGGCGGACCGTCGGTCTCCGCCGTCGACCCGTCACCCGGTCGGTGCGCGGACGTCGAACGGTCGTGGTGCCGGCCGAGCGACTGAGTCCGGCGGACCTGGCTGCCCGGGTGCCCTTCGTCGTCGTCCTGCTCCTCGTCATCGGCGCCGGTGTGGGTGGCACCCTCCTGCTGTCGGCCCAGACCACCCAGGACACCTACGACCTCAAGAACGCCCGCGACGCCAACGTCGAACTGGTCGAGCGGATGGAGTCTCTCCAGGCCTCCAATGAACGCGCGCGGTCCGCGGAGGTCCTGGCTCAACGAGCCGAGAAGCTCGGAATGGTCGGGGTGGCCAGCGCCCCGATCCTCACCAGGGGATCGGACGGGGTGTTGGAGATCGTCGGGGAGCCGGTCGCCGAGCTCGGCGCGCCGATCAAACCGCTTCAGCCTGCTCCGGTAGCGTCCGAGCCGTCGAGGTCGCCGGACCGTGGCGAGTTCGGCGCCCCGCCCGCCCAGGCCCCCCAGGACCGAGCCCCC
>DWWG01000163.1 GCA_019119875.1 Candidatus Dietzia intestinigallinarum
ACGACGACGTCGGCGGCGGTGAAGGAGGAGATCACCGCACCGAGGCCGAACGATTCGTCGTCGGGGTGTGCCACCACCGCGAGGACGCGGCCCCATCCGGGTAGGGCCGACGACGACGCCGCTGCCGACGAGGCCGACGACGAGGCCGCTGCCGACGAGCCCCCCGACGACGGCGCCGACAACTCAGACGCCTCCGCCGCGGGCTCCGACCTGACGCCGTCGGCACTCATCGCGTTCCCCCTCTCCCGACATCGATACCCTCAAGGGTATAAGAATCCTGGCGCGGACGTGGGATCGTGGAGTGGAGGCGAGGGTGATCATGAACGAACAGACGGAACCTGACGGCCACGCCGGGCGTACCGGCTCCACCGGCCCCGCCGGTCCGCGGCACCGGGCCGACCGCCTCGACGGCGCGCCCGCCGGCGGCGGCTTCGAGGGGGACCCACGTTTCGCCCGCGGCTGGGTGCTGGCCAGCCCGATGCTGGAGCGTCTCGGGCTCGCCCGGGCCCGCCGGCGCCTGGTCGACGGGCTGAGCGGCACCGTGGTGGAGGTCGGTGCCGGTAGTGGCGCGACGTTCGAGCACTATCCGCCCGAGGTGAGACGCGTCGTGGCCGTGGAGCCCGACCGTCACCTGCGGGAACACTCCCGGCACCGCGCGGACCGGCTGGTGGCGGCGTCCGCGACCGGGCCGTCCTTCGAGGTGGTGGACGCGGTGGCCGAGGCTCTGCCGGTGGGTGACGGCGAGGCCGACGCGGTGGTGTTCGGGCTGGTCCTGTGCACTGTGGCGGATGTGCCCGCCGCGCTCGCCGAGGCCCGACGGGTGCTGGCGCCGGGCGGGCAGGTGCGACTGCTCGAGCACGTACGTGCCGGCGGTCTCCCGGGCCGGGTCGCCGACCGGATCGCCCCGGTGTGGGGCCGTGTCGGCGGCGGCTGTCGGCCGAATCAGGACACCGGGGCACTGCTCGCCGCATCTGGCTTCGACGTGTCGGGGCTGCGCACGCGCCCCTTCCCGCCGGTGCTGCCGTTTATGCCGATGCTCAGCGGCGCCTCCCGGCCGCTCGGCGCGTCTGCACCCTGAACGGCCTTCCGCGCGCTGTATGACCCGCGCCTGAATTCCATATGCGCCCTGTATGACCCGCGCACCCGGATCGCCACATTCGGGGTTGCGCACCTGCCCGCGGCGAGCGTCGCGTCAGCCGGATCGCACCTCGCGCATCGGCGGCCGCTCACCGGGCGCCACCCGGATCGACTCGGCCACGAACTCGCCGGTCCCGGCATCGCGCCGGTGGAGGATCAGCGTGTCACCGGGCTCGTCGTCGTCACCCGGCCCGCCACCCCGGGCCACGCGCCCGTGCCTGCGCAGCCGCTCCAGAACGGCCAGGTGCTGGTGCATCGCCATCACCGACAGCGCCGAGTCGGGGGAGTTGCGGTGCACGCGTCGGCCGAGATCGACCTGGGCGAGCGCGTCGAGTCCGTACAGCTCGTGCAGGTCGATGAGGATCCCGATGTCCACCCCGTAGGCGCCGGCGAACGGGATCGCCTCCAGCGCCCGGCGGGTGCCCGCGTACTCGCCGCCGAGCGGCTGGACGAACCCGGTCAGCGCGGGCCAGTACGTGGCGAGCAGCGGCCGGGCGACGAGTTCGGTGACACGGCCACCGCCGGCGGGCAGGACGGTGCGGCCGTCGTCGAGGGGCCGGTCGAACGCGCCCTTGCAGAACACCACGCCGGGCTCGGTGAGCAGCGGCCCGAGCAGGCCCACGGCGAAGTCGGTGTCGAACTCGCGCAGGTCGGCGTCGAGGAACGTCACGATGTCACCGTCGGTGGCGGCCAACGACTTCCACAGGGCCTCGCCCTTGCCGGGAACGTCGCCCACGGCGGGGAGGATCTCACCCTGGGCCACCACGCGCGCCCCGGCGTCGGCCGCCACCGTCGCCGTGGCGTCGGTGGAGTGGGAGTCGACGACGACGAGCTCGTCGATCAACGGGATCCGGTCCATCAGCTCGGTCCGCAGTGCGGTCACTATCTGCCCGACCGTCGACTCCTCGTCCCGGGCGGGCAGCACCACCGAGATGCGTCGCCCGGCCTTGGCGGCGACGAGATCGGCGGCGCGGAAGTCGGCGGCACGGTAGGAGCGACGGGCAGACCAGTCGCGGACCGGGTCGATCCGGTCCGCGACCGCCGTCCGCACATCCTCGATCACGCCTGCGATCCTGCCAGAGCACGGCGCTGCCAGGGCGGGGCGGTCGGTCGGGGCGGTCGGGGTGTGGCGGTGTGGTCAGCACGCGGGAGCCCTGACCGGGTGTGCCACGATGCAGCTATGGATTTCTCCCCGTCCGCCCGCGCCGCGGAACTCACCGCGGCGGTCCGAGAGTTCATCGCCACGAGGATCCTGCCGGTGGAGGCGGAGATCCACGCCGACATCACGCGGCGTCGTCTGGCCGGTGAGGACGCGTGGGCGGTCGACCCGCGGGTCACCGGACTGCAGGCCGAGGCCCGCGAGCAGGGACTGTGGAACCTCTTCCTGCCCGCCGGGCACGAGGGCCCGTACGCGGAGCGGTACGGCACCCGCGGCGGCGCCGGGCTGACGAACACCGACTACGCGCCGGTCGCCGAGGAGATGGGCCACTCGTTCCTGGCACCGCTGGTGTTCAACTGCAACGCCCCGGACACCGGGAACATGGAGGTGCTGCTCAAGTACGGCTCCGCCGAGCAGAAGGACCGCTGGCTGGATCCGCTGCTCGACGGCCGGATCCGCAGCGCGTTTCTCATGACCGAGCCGGACGTCGCCTCCTCCGACGCCTCGAACATGGCCGCCACCGCCCGCATCGAGGGCGACGAGGTGGTTCTGGACGGCTGCAAGTGGTGGTCCACGGGTGTCGGCCACCCGGACTGCGAGGTCGGGATCTTCATGGGGGTCACCGACCCGGACGCCCACCGTCACCTGCGTCATTCCATGGTGCTCGTGCCGATGGACGCCCCCGGTGTGACGGTGGAGCGGATGCTCACCGCGCAGGGCATGTACGACGAGCCGCTGGGCCACGGCCAGGTGCGGTTGGAGGGCGTGCGGCTGCCGGTCGCCAATATCATCTCCGGCCCGGGACAGGCGTCGGTGATCGCCCAGGGGCGGCTGGGGCCGGGCCGCGTCCACCACTGCATGCGTCTCATCGGGTTGGCCGAGATGGCGCTGGACCTGGCCTGCCGCCGCGCGTCGGAGCGGGTGGCGTTCGGCAAGCCCATCGTCAACCTGGGCGGGAACCGGGAGCGCCTGGCCGAGGCGCGGATCGCGATCGACCAGGCGCGGCTGCTCGTCCAGCACGCGGCCTGGAAGCTCGACACCGAGGGGCAGGCCGCGGTCGAGGTCAGCGCGATCAAGGCGGCGGTGCCCAGGATGGCGGCGCAGGTCATCGACATGTCCATGCAACTGCACGGGGGCGGCGGGATGAGCGATGATCTCCCGCTGGCCGGTGCGTACGCGACCGCGCGGGCGCTGCGACTGGCCGACGGCCCGGACGAGGTCCACCTCGGCGTCGTCGCCCGCGCGATGCTCGCCCCCTACCGCGACGCGGCCGCCGCGCGCGCCACACACGCGCGGACCGACATCGAGGAGAGACGATGAGTACACGCGACGTTTCCGGCCCCCGCGACGCCTCGCGTGCCCGGGCGCGGGATCACGGACGCGAGCAGTACCGCGACGCCGCCCTTCGCCGACGCGTCCCCGGTACCGGCCCGGTGCGCGAGGAGGACGCGTTCGACGTGGGGGCGGTGGCCGCGTGGTTGCGGTCGATCGTCCCCGACGACCCGACGGTGCTGGTCGGCGTGGACCTGGGTGACGACGACGACCCCGTCCTCCCGGAGGTCCGTCAGTACACGGGCGGCGCCTCGAACCTCACCTACCTGCTGAGATACCCCGGCGCGGACCTGGTGCTGCGTCGCCCGCCCGCCGGCACCAAGGCCCGTGGCGCCCACGACATGCGCCGCGAACACCGGGTGCAGTCGGCGCTGCGGCCGGTGTACCCGCTGGTGCCGCGCATGGTCGGATTCTGCGACGACCGCTCGGTGATCGGCTCCGAGTTCTATGTGATGGAGCGGATGGTCGGCCGGATCCTGCGCAAGGACCTGCCGCGCGAGCTGCGCCTGGACCGCGTCACCACCCGGCGGTTGTCCGAGGCGGCCGTCGACGCGCTGGTGGAGCTGCACTCGGTGGACATCGCCGCCGCCGGGCTCGCCGATCTCGACCGTGGTGAGGGCTATGTGCGTCGCCAGGTCGAGGGCTGGTCGGCCCGCTACCGGCGCGCCCGCACCCCCGATGTGCCGGATTTCGGGCCGGTGATCTCGTGGCTGTCGGCCAACCAGCCCGAGGACTCGGGGCACTGCCTCGTCCACAACGACTTCCGCTTCGACAATCTGGTGTTGGACCCGGACGACGTGACGAACGTGATCGGTGTCCTGGACTGGGAGATGGCCACCGTCGGCGACCCGCTCATGGATCTGGGTGGTGCGCTGGCCTACTGGGTGCAGGACGACGACGGCCCGGTGTTCAAGGCCTTCCGTCGCCAACCCACCAACGCTCCCGGCATGCTCACGCGCCGGCAGGTGGTGGAGCGGTACACGCGGCTGGCGGGGATCGACGTGACCGAGGAGCAGTGGCGCTTCTACGAGGTGTTCGGGCTGTTCCGTCTGGCGGTGATCGCGCAGCAGATCAACCACCGCTACTTCCACCGTCAGACCACCAACCCGGCGTTCCGGGCGTTCCGGCCGGCGGTGGGCCTGCTCGAGCAGCGCTGCCTGCGGATCATCCGCACGGGCGAGGGGCGGCTCACGCCGGGCGGCCTGGGCCCGCGCGATGTGCTGCCGGAGATCCTCGGGGTGCCGCGTGTGGTGCTGCCGCTGGTCGCCGGCGGGGTCCACGATCTGCGTCAGAAGGTGGGCGGGGTGCTCGGCGGGTTGCCTCTGATCGGTGACCGGGCCGCGAGGGACGCCGACGGCGCGGGTGGCTCGGACGGCGCGGGCGGCGCCCCGACCGAGGGCACGTCCGCCGCCCCCGACCCCGCTGCCGGAGGGGAGCACTGATGGGTGCCGTGCACCTGGTCCGGCACGGTCAGGCCTCGTTCGGGTCGGGCGACTACGACCGGCTGTCGGAGACCGGACATCTGCAGGCGCGCCTGGCCGGTGAGGACATGGCGGCCCGCGGGGTGCGTCCGGACGTGCTCATCCACGGGGGCCTGCGCCGGCAGCGCGAGACCGCCGAGGGGATCCTGGCCGGGCTGCGTGCGCGCGCCGACTGGGACTGCCGGGTGGAGGTGGACGAGGGCTGGGCCGAGTACGACGCCGACGCGGTCCTCGAGGCCGCGCGCGTGGCCGGACTGTCCGCCGGGCACGGCACTCTCGACACCGCCGGCTCCTCGGACGAGGCCAAACGCGCCTTTCAGCGTCAGCTCGATGCCGCGCTGGGACACTGGGCGGGCCTGGAGGAGTTCGCGAAGTACGTCACCACCACCAACGCGGCCATGTCCGCGGCGGCCGCCCGGTCGGGCCCGGGCAGGACGACCGTGGTGGTCTCCTCCGCCGGCACCATCTCGCTGGCGATCGCCGAGCTGCTCACCGACCCGGAGGGCGTGGTGGGGCTGTGGACCCGACTGCAGCGGGTCACGGTCAACACGGGCACCGCGCGCGTCGTGGTGGGACGCAGCGGGATGACCTGCATCGCGGTCAACGAGCACCAGCATCTCGAGCGGGCGTCCGGGCCCGGGGACCCGCGACGGCTCATCACCCTGCGGTGATCCCGGCCGCGGCCCGGGCCGCGGCTCCGGCGAAGTGGCCGGATACGGCGGCCCGGTGGTCGTATCGTGGGTGGCGGTGGCCGCGGGCGGCGGCCGTGACACCAGCGGAAGGAAGCCCCGATGCCCACGTTCAGGCGCGGTCACACCACGATCGCCTACACCGACACCGGTCCACCACAGGGCCGCGAGGACGCCCCGGTGGTGTTCTTCGCCCACGGACTGCTGTTCTCCGGCTGGATGTTCCAGCACCAGATCGAGCACCTGCGGTCCGAATACCGGTGCGTGACCATCGATTTCCGCGGCCAGGGCAATTCGCCCCGCGCGCTGGGCGGCTACGACATGGACACGCTCACCGTGGACGTGGCCGAGCTGCTGCGCCACCTGCAGATCCCGGTGGTCAACTTCGTGGGACTGTCGATGGGCGGCTTCGTGGGGATGCGACTGGCGGCCCGCTACCCGGAATCGGTGCACACCTTGACCCTCATGGACACCGCCGCCACGGCCGAGGAGCCCGCCAACCGCAGCAAGTACAAGATGATGTCCAAGGTGTACCGCATCGCCGGGATCCGGCCGTTGCGCTCGCAGGTCGCGCCGATCATGCTGGCCCCGGGCAACGTCGACGCGCCGTGGGTGGACGAGTGGCTGGCGATGCTCGAGCGCACCGAACGCGCCGGCCTGGTCAAGGCGATCGAGTCCGTCGCCGACCGGGACCCGTGTGAGGACGAGGCCGTCCGGATCATCGCCCCGACCCTGGTGATGGTCGGCGCGGAGGACGCCGCGACGCCCCCGGTGAAGTCGCGACGCATCGAGGAGCTCGTCGCCACGACGAGCTTCCACGAGATCCCGGGAGCAGGGCATTCGCCCAGTATGGAACGACCGGACGAGGTCAACGCCATCCTCTCGGCGTTCCTGTCCGAACACAACGTGTGAAGAACAGTCGCGAGAGAACGAGGAATGTGATGACAGCGGGCCGGACGTCGGCTGACATGGCGGCACCCGACCCCGCGGCGGGCTCACCCGCCGGCACCGGGCCGACCCGGGACACCGGCTGGGTGGGGTTCCTCACCGGCCGGGTGACCGCCTGGGTGGTGCTCGCGCTCATGGTGCTCCTGTCCGGTGCGGTGTTCGCGTTCGCCGGGGCCGACGCCTCCTCTGAGGCGCCCGACACCCTGCCGACCGAGGCCGAGTCCGCGATGGTCGCGCAGATCCAGTCCGAGTTCCCCGACTCCGGTTCGGTGCCCGCGGTCCTGGTCGTCACCCGGTCCGACGGCGGCGAGCTCGGCCCGCCGGGGCTCGCCGCGGCCGCCGCCGCCGGCGAACGCATGTCCGAGGTGGTGGGGATCCCTGCGCAGGGGCCGATCCCGTCGGAGGACGGCGCGGCGGCCCTGGTGTTGGTGCCGGTGGAGGCGGATCTCATCTCCGGCGACGAGGGCCGCGATCTCGTCGCCGACATGCGGGCCGCCGCCACCGAGGGCCTGGACGACCCGATGACGGCCCAGCTCACCGGCGGTCCGGCGTTCGCCGCCGACACCGCCGCCGCCTTCGAGGGCGCCGACTTCCGTCTGCTCGCCGCCACCGCGCTGGTGGTGGCCGTGTTGCTGATCGTCACGTACCGGTCGCCGGTGCTGTGGCTGGTGCCGCTGGTCATCATCGGCGTCGCCGACCGGGTGGCGGCCCTGCTCGTGGGGCTGATCGGCGAGGCGGCCGGTCTCGGCGTCGACGCCTCCACCTCCGGCATCGTCTCCGTCCTCGTCTTTGGCGCGGGAACCAACTACGCACTGCTGCTCGTCTCCCGTTACCGCGAGGAGCTCCGCAGGACGAAGGACCGCCGCGGCGCGCTGCGTGCCGCCTACCGGGGTGCCATGCCCGCGATCCTGGCCAGCAACATCACCGTGGTCCTGGCGCTGTTGACTCTGCTGCTGGCGGACCTGCCCAACTATCGCACGCTCGGGGCCTCCGCGGCCGTCGGGCTGCTCGTCGCCGTGGTGTTCGCCCTGGTCGCCCTGCCCGCCGCGCTCGCCGTGTGCGGACGCGGCCTGTTCTGGCCGTTCATCCCGCGCCCGGGCAGCGGGAAACAGGCCGGCGGCGGCAGGCACTCCAGGCACGCGGAGCACGCGCTGGATACCGGCCGGACCCCGGACGGTTTCGACGAGGAGGTCCCGCCCGGCATCTGGGGCCGGATCGCCGCGCAGGTCGTGAGGCGTCCCGTGGTGGTGCTGGTCTCGTGCGTCCTGCTGTTGGCCGTCCTGGCCCTCGGACTGATCGGCACCCGGGTGGGGCTGAGCCAGACCGAGCAGTTCCGCACCGCCTCCGAGTCCGCGGCGGGACTCGACTCCGCCGCCGAGCACTTCCCGGCCGGTGTCACCGACCCGGTCACGATCGTGACCCGCACCGGGACGGAGGAGCAGATCGTGCAGGTCGTCCAGGGCGTCGACGGGGTGGTCTCGGCGACCCCGTCGGGCCGGTCGGAGACGGGCTGGAGCCGCGTCAACGTGGTGCTCGACGCCGCCCCGGCCACCGACCGGTCCGAGGACGGCGTCAACGCTCTGCGTACCGCGGTGGACACCGTGCCCGGTTCCGAGGCGCTGGTCGGCGGTTCGGTCGCCCAGGCGGTCGACACCTCCGAGGGCAACGTCCGCGACTTCACGCTGATCGCGCCGCTCATCCTGCTGGTCGTCTTCGTCATCCTGATCGTCGTGCTGCGGTCGCTGGTCGCCCCGCTGCTGATCATGACCGCCACCACGCTGTCGGCGGTCGCGGCGCTCGGCCTGGGGACGTTCGTCACCACGCACGTCCTGGGCTTTCCCGGGCTGGACGTCGCGGTGCCGCTGTACAGTTTCCTGTTCCTGGTGGCACTGGGCGTGGACTACTCCATCTTCCTGACGATCCGTGCCCGCGAGGAGGCGGCCACGCACTCGACGCGCGAGGCCATGGTCCGTGCGGTCGCCCTGACCGGCGGTGTCATCACCTCCGCCGGCATCGTGCTGGCCGCGGTCTTCGTGGTGCTCGGGGTGCTGCCGCTGATCGTGCTCACCCAGGTCGGCGTGATCGTGGCGCTGGGCGTGCTGCTCGACACGTTCGTGGTGCGCACGCTCGTCGTCCCGTCGCTGTTCACGCTCGTGGGGGACAAGGTCTGGTGGCCCGGGAACCCACGCCGGACTACCCTCGCCGGACACGACCCACACGACCCACGCGAGCTCGAGGACGCACACGCATGAGGGAGTAGGCCATGAGCATCGACGTCAGCTGCACGGTCCCCGCGAGCCCGGCCGAGGCGTGGCGCTACCTCGCCGCGCCGGGCGCGTTGCGGAGACTGTCCCCGCCGTTCCTGCCGTTGCGCCCGGTGCGGGAGGCGTCCTCGCTCCGTGACGGCGAGGCGGTGCTGGAGCCCCGCACCGCCCTCCCCGGGCCGCTGGCCTCGCGCTTCGGCCCGCGCTGGGTGGCCCGCCACGACCCCCGCGGCTACGTGGACGGCGAGCGGTTCGTCGACCGGTGCGTCTCCCAGCCCTACGCCGCCGCGACCGGCTGGGTCCACGAGCACACCGTGACCCCGGGGCCGGACGGGACCGCCCTGCTCGGCGACCGGGTCGAGGCCCGCGTCCCCGAGGCGATGCTGACGCGGATGTTCGCCTACCGGTACCGCCAGATGGCCGCGGACCTGCACACCATCGCTCGTTTCGGCGCCGCGTCGCCGTCGGTCGAAGCGCCTGACCCGCCGTCGGCCGCGGCCCCCTCCGCGCCTCTGACCGTCGCGGTGTCGGGCGCCTCCGGCCTGGTCGGCTCCGCGCTCACGGCGCTGCTCGGCGTCGCGGGGCACAGGGTGATCCGGCTGGTCCGCCCCGGCGGCCCCCTCGACGTCGGTGGAGACGGCGCCGGTGGAGGTCGGGGCGGAGGTGCCGACGACGACTCCCACCCCGCCTCCGGTCACCGGGCCGAGCGCGTCTGGGACCCCACCGCACCGGCGCCCGATCTGCTCGACGGCGTCGACGTGCTGGTCCACCTGGCCGGGGCGTCGATCGCCGGCCGGTTCACCGAGGCGCACCTGCGGAAGGTGCGCGACAGCCGGATCGAGCCCACCCGCCGGCTGGCGGAGCTCGTGGCCGCTCGGGAGGGGGCCACCGCCATGGTGTGCGCGTCGGCGGTCGGCTTCTACGGCGCGGACCGCGGCGATGAGCCGCTGACCGAATCAGCGGCGGCGGGCACCGGGCCGCTGGCCGGGATCGTCACCGAGTGGGAACGGGCCTGCGCACCCGCCGGACAGGCCGGCGCCCGGGTGGTGACCATCCGCACCGGGGTCGTGCTCTCGGCGGCCGGCGGGATGCTGCCACCGCTCGCGGCGATCACCCGGACCGGGCTGGGTGGACGCCTCGGTTCCGGGCGGCAGTGGATGTCGTGGATCTCCCTCGACGATCTCGTCGACGTCTACCTGCGGGCCGTTGTGGACCCGGCCACCGCGGGCGTCGTCAACGCCACCTCGCCCGAGCCGGTCACCAACGCCGAGTTCACGCGGGTCCTCGGCAGGGTCCTGCGCCGACCGACGGTGGTGCCGGTCCCCGGATGGGCGCCCGGCCTGGTGCTGGGCTCGCGCGGGGCGGACGAACTCGCCCTGGCCGACCAGAAGGTGCTGCCGACGGCGTTGACCGGAGCCGATCACCAGTTCCGGTACCCCGACCTGCGCGCGGCACTGGACCACGAACTCGGTGCCCAGGATCGTCCCACGGTGCTGTAGAGCGGCGTCGTCCGCTGTAGATCGGCGTCGTCCGGGCACGGGGAGCCCGCCGGGTGGCGGGTTCAGCGCTGCAGGATCATCGGCACCAGCACGCGCCGCGCCAGGGCCCGGAGCTTCTCCTCGGAGTCCACCAGCGGCGGGCCGTCGGGCATGACCACCAGTGAGTGGAGGAACCTGCCCACCACGCTGCCGACCTCTCGGGAGAGCCGCTCGGTCTCCTCGCTGTCCATCGCCCGGGTGTGGACGTCCGCGTTCCAGGTGTTACGGACGAACTCGGCGACGATCTCGGTGATGCCGTCCAGGACCGTGTCGGACTGGCCGGCCAGCACGGCCATGGTCGCCGTCTTGTCCACCTCGATGAGTCTGCGGATTAGCTCGCTCTCCCGGATCTCGAAGACCGTGCCCACGAGCAGGTCCTCGATGTGCTGCACCGGGTCCCACTCGAGCGATTCGAACGGGGTGAAGCGCGCGTTGACCGACATCATCAGCCGCTGCGCCTCGTGCGCGTAGATCGCCCGCAGGAGCTGGTCGCGGGTGCCGAGCCGGCGGTACAGGGTCACGCGGGTGACCCCGGCGGCCCGGGCGATGTCGTCGGTACTCGCGCCCTTGATGCCACGCTCGGCGAGAACGGTGCAGGCCACCTCGATGAGACGGATGTCCTCCGCGTCATAGGACGGCGCGGCGCCGACCCCCGCTCGGTCAGTTTTCCCGGTGCCGGGAACCTGATTGTCGGATACCGCGCTGTCCGCGACAGCGTCGGCGGGGGTGTCGGCGCCGCGCGCAGTGTTACGAGTCACCCTCACATGTTACGACGTGAGGGATGCCTCAGGGCTCGGGTCGGTGCTGATCGCCGTCAACCGGGTACGCGCTGTGCTGCGCCCCGGGCATGCCCGGCTGCTGTGGCCGGGGCCCGTCGATCGCGGCCGTGTCGGGATCCGCGGGGGTCGAGTCCGGGGCCGCTCCGCCCTCGGATTCCGGGACCATGTCGAACACACCGGGCTTGGGCCTCGGCGTACGGCCGGGCTCCTCGTCCGGCAGGGTCGACGCCCCCTTCGCCGCGGCCTCGGCCATGGCGACCGAGCGGGCGATCTCCGGGTCGGTGGAGGTGTCGAACCACTCGTCGGGCGCGGACGGGAGATCCGCATCCGTGTCGACCTCGGACGGCTCGTAGCGGAACACGCCGTCGTCGTCCTTCTTGGCCACCGCCTTGACGAAGTTCTCGAGAGAATCGCCGAACTGCGACGGGATCATCCACATCGTGGCGGCGTCACCCTTGGCCATCTCCGGCAGGTTCTGCACGTACTGGTAGGCCAGCATCTCCGGAGTCGGCTTGGAGGACTTGACCGCGGCGTTGACCCGGGCGATCGCGGCGGCCTGACCCTCGGCGACGAGGTAGCGGGCGGCACGCTCACCCTGCGCGCGCAGCATGCGGGACTGTCGATCGGCCTCGGCCGCGAGGATGGCGGCCTGCTTGTTGCCCTCGGCGTCCAGGATCGCGGCCTGCTTGGCGCCCTGGGCGGTGGTGATCGCGGCCTCGCGCTGGCCCTCGGCGGTGAGGATCGTGGCGCGCTTTTCGCGGTCCGCACGCATCTGCTTCTCCATCGAGTCCTGGATGGAGGGCGGCGGATCGATCGAGCGGAGCTCGACGCGGGCCACGCGCAGTCCCCAGCGGCCGGTCTCCGAGTCGAGCACCCCGCGCAGCTGCTTGTTGATCATGTCGCGGCTGGTCAGCGTCTGCTCCAGCGTCAGGCCGCCAACGACGTTACGCAGCGTGGTGGTGGCGAGCTGCTCCACCGCGATGATGTAGTTGTTGATCTCGTACACGGCCGACTTGGGGTCGGTGACCTGGAAGTACACCACCGTGTCGATGCTCAGCGTGAGGTTGTCCTCGGTGATCATCGACTGCGGCGGGAAGGTGACCACGCGCTCGCGCAGGTCGACCTTGGCCCGGACCCGGTCGATGAACGGGATGATCAACGTCAGCTGACCGCTCGCGGTGCGCTGATAGCGGCCGAGCCGTTCGATGACGGCCGCCTCTGCCTGGGGTATGAGCTTCACCGAGCTCGCCACCACCGAGGCGATCAAAATGACTATGACGGCGAGAAAGACCAAGCCACCCATTTTTTCCTCCGATTTCCGTCGTGCGTGTCAGCTGTGTTCGCAAGAGCACCGTGGCTCAGATCCCGCGCACGACGATCGCCGTGGCTCCCTCGATCTCGTGCACGAGGACCTTCTCACCCGCGGCGAACGTGTCACCGTCGATGAGCGGCCGCGCCGTCCAGGTGTCCCCGGAGATCTCGACCAGGCCCCCCTCGGGCCCGATCGCCTCGACCACGGTTCCGCTCCGCCCGGTCAGCGCCGCCGTGTTGGTGTCCTGCTCCGGCAGCGCCGCCAGCAGACGACTACGCACGGCCGGGCGCACGGCCGCGAGCATGATGACGGACACGAGGGCGAACGCCAGGGCCTGCCCCCAGATCGGTGCACCGAGGAAGGCAGCGCCCGAACCCCCCAGGGCGCCGGCGGCGAGCATGAGCAGGATCAGCTCGCCGCCCGCCGCTTCTCCGGCGGCGAGCAGCACCGCTGCCCCGAGCCAGATCAGTCCTACGTGCATATCCCCGAGACTACCGACTACAGGGGCCGGGCAGTAGGGCCTCGGTGGATGGGATGGAAGGCGCGGATCTCGGACTAGGCTCACCCGCGTGTCGACACTCAAGAAGTTCGCGTGGCTGTCGGTGGCCACGGCGATCGTCACCATCGTGCTCAAGATGGCGGCCTGGTACGTCACCGGATCGGTCGGCCTGCTCTCCGATGCCGCCGAATCGGTGGTCAACCTCGTCGCCGCGCTCATCGCGGTGGGGGCGGTGACCGTCGCCGAGCGCCCCGCCGACGACGACCACCAGTACGGTCACTCCAAGGCCGAGTACTTCTCTGCGGGCGTAGAGGGTGCGATGATCTTCGTCGCCGCCGCGTTCATCCTCGTGGTGAGTGTCGAGCGCATCATCAACCCGGCCCCGCTCGAATCGATGGGGATCGGCCTGGCGATCTCGGTGGTCGCCGCCGTGATCAACGGGATCGTGGGAGCGGCACTCGTGCGGGCCGGGACCAGGCACCGTTCGCCGACCCTCAGGGCCGACGGCAAGCACCTCATCACCGATGTGATCACATCCGTCGGCGTGGTGGTGGGCCTGTCGCTCGCATGGCTCACCGGGTGGGAGATCCTCGACCCGCTGGTGGCGATCGGAGTGGGTGTCAACATCCTGTTCATCGGCTACAAGCTGGTGCGCGAATCCGGGATGGGACTGATGGACGCGACCCTGCCCGAGGAGGACAATCAGGCCATCGAGGAGGTACTCCAGCGCCACCGGGAGCCGGGTCGGGTGGATTTCCACGAACTGCGCACCCGCGAGTCCGGCAAGTGGCGCTTCGTCGAGTTCCACGCCCTGGTGCCCGGGGAATGGCGAGTCGATCGCGGGCACGACCTGGTGGAGAAGGTGGAACAGGAGATCCACGCCGCCCTGCCGAACTCCCACATCACCAGCCATCTCGAACCGATCGAGGACGAGCGCGCCTACAACGACGTCCATCTCTAGCCGCCGGGGACATCCAGCCGCCACGTGAGCGGGGATCCCGGGCGGGACCACCCGGGATCCCCGCGGCGACACCGCCCGAACCCGCGCGAAGCCGCACGGACCCGTCGTATCCTCGGCGTTGTGACCCACCCCGTCATGTTCGACACCGACGATCCGCTCCTCGCGCGGTTGAGGGCGATCTGCCTCGACCTGCCCGATGCCGCGGAGAAGATCTCCCACGGCCGTCCGAACTGGTACACCACCAAGGTGTTCGCGGTGTTCGGCGGCAGTGTCAAGGGCGACCATTCGAGCCGCCGACTCGGGCGTGCACTGCTGTTCCTGCCCGATCCGGACGAGCGGATGGCGCTGGACCGGGACGAGCGGTTCCACGTGCCCGCCTATCACGGCCCGGCCGGGTGGCTGGCCAAGCCGCTGGACGTCGGCGACGTGGACTGGGACGAGGTGGCCGAGCTGGTCGAGTCCTCGTATCGCCAGACCGCGGGCGTCCGCCGGGTGGCGCGACTGGACGCACTCCGGCAGGAGCCTCGGTAGCCGGGCGACGGTGACGTCGTCGTCGTCCCCACACGGCCGCCACCGGGCGGCGGCGGCACCGGCACGTCGGCTGCACCGACACGGCTGCGGGGCCGGAAAGTCCGGCCCCCGTCGTCGGGCGCTACTGCGCAGGGATCTCGTGCGGCCGGTACCAGGGCAGCCGCGAGGCCGGCAGGATCGCCAGCGCGCTGATCCCGGCCAGGGCCAGGAGGCCGAGTTTGAGGGCCCGCAGGCGCTCCTCCTCGTTGAGCTGCACCGCGTAGTCGACCTGCGCGGGCGTGGCGTCGGTGCGGGAGAGCACCTCGTGCAGATCCTCGTTGGACACGAAGTTCACGCTGTCGAGGTCCACCTGCGCGATGAGCTCCGGCGGCAGCGAGGGGTGCTCCACCACGGCCC
>DWWG01000164.1 GCA_019119875.1 Candidatus Dietzia intestinigallinarum
GGCGAGACGCTGGAGGAGTACTGGTGGTGCACCGAGCAGATCATGACCTGGCCGGGTGAGGCCCCCAACATGATCCTCGACGACGGCGGCGACGCGACGATGCTGGTCATCAAGGGCACCGAGTTCGAGGCCGCCGGCGCCGTGCCGTCGGACGACGAGGCGTGGTCGGCCGAGGAGAAGGTCTTCCACGCGCTGCTGCGGGCGTCCGTCGCGGCCGACCCCGGCAAGTTCACGGCCATCGCGAAGTCGGTCAAGGGTGTCACCGAGGAGACCACCACCGGTGTGCACCGGCTGTACCACTTCCACGCCGAGGGCGTTCTGCCGTTCCCCGCGATGAACGTCAACGACGCGGTCACCAAGAGCAAGTTCGACAACAAGTACGGCACGCGCCACTCGCTGCTCGACGGCATCAACCGCGGCACCGACGCCCTGATCGGTGGCAAGAAGGCGCTGGTCTGTGGCTACGGTGACGTGGGCAAGGGCTGCGCCGAGGCGCTGGCGGGCCAAGGCGCGCGTGTCCAGGTCACCGAGGTCGACCCCATCAACGCCCTGCAGGCGCTCATGGACGGCTTCGACGTGGTGACCGTCGAGCAGGCGATCGCCGACGCCGACATCGTCATCACCTCGACGGGCAACAAGGACATCATCACCTTCGAGCACATGACGAAGATGAAGAACAAGGCGATCCTCGGCAACATCGGCCATTTCGACAACGAGATCGACATGGCCGGCCTCGAGTCCGCGGAGAACGTCACCCGGATCAACATCAAGCCGCAGGTCGACGAGTTCGTGTTCGACGACGACGGCCGCTCGATCATCGTGCTGTCCGAGGGGCGCCTGCTCAACCTGGGCAACGCCACCGGGCATCCCTCGTTCGTGATGTCCAACAGCTTCTCCGATCAGGTGATCGCCCAGATCGAGCTGTTCACCAAGGCCGATCAGTACCCGATCGGTGTGCACCTGCTGCCCAAGATCCTCGACGAGAAGGTCGCGCGACTGCACGTCGAGGCGCTCGGCGGCACGCTCACCCGCCTCTCCAAGGATCAGGCGGACTACATCGGCGTGGATGTCGAGGGCCCGTACAAGCCCGAGCACTACCGCTACTGATCGGAGGCGGTGTTCCGGAAGCGGGGAGGCGGTGCGGTGAGCGCACGACTGGTCGTCGTCGAGGGCCTCGACGGCGCGGGCAAGAACACCCTGACCACCGCGCTCGTCGCCGAGCTCGCCCGCCGCGATCTCGCGGTGGGACGCCTGGCCTTCCCCCGGTACGGGACGCCGTACGCCGACCTGGCCGCCGACGCCCTGCACGGCGGCCAGGCCGGTACCGCGGACTCGCCGCACGCGATGGCGCTGCTTTTTGCGATGGACCGCCACGCCGCGCTGGGGGAGCTGAGCGCTCTGGCCGGGGCCAACGACGTGGTGCTGCTCGACCGGTACGTGGCCTCCAACGCCGCGTACACGGCGGCCCGGCTCGGCGCGGGGCGGGCCGCCGAGGCCGTCGAGTGGATCGGCGCCCTCGAGTTCGACAGGCTGGGGCTCCCGGTCCCGGACCTGCAGATCCTGCTGGACACCCCGGTCGCGCTGGCCGCCGAGCGGACGGGCTCGCGGGAGGCGGACGATCCGGACCGGACCCGGGACCGTTACGAGCGCGACGCGGCCCTCCAGGCCGACACGTCACGGGCGTACCGGCGGCTGGCCGAGGCGTCCTGGCGGTCGCCCTGGTCGGTCGTCGGGTCCGAGCCCGATGTCGGTGAACTGGCCGACGTCGTCGTCGGGCTCTCCGCGACCTGACGGCTCCCGACCGCGGGCCCGACCGCGGGCCCGACCACCGGACCGCGCCGCACCCGCGTGGCGTCGGAGCGGACGGGTAAGGTCGCAGTGTCAGGAACACCGGCCCGTGGGGGAGCGTTCCCACGGGCGGGGTGCACCTGACTCCCCGACACGACACGCCGACAACAAGTGGTGACCATGACCCCGAAGATCCTCGTCGTCGACGACGACGCCGCCCTGGCAGAGATGCTCACCATCGTCCTGCGGGGCGAAGGGTTCGAGACCGAGGTCGTCGGAGACGGCATCCAGGCCATGGATTCGTTCCGGTCGGTCCAGCCCGACCTGGTGCTGCTCGATCTCATGCTGCCGGGCAAGAGCGGGATCGACGTGTGCCGTGAGATCCGCGCGGAATCCCGTGTGCCGATCGTCATGCTCACCGCCAAGACGGACACCGTCGACGTGGTGCTGGGTCTCGAGTCGGGTGCGGACGACTACATCATGAAGCCCTTCAAGCCCAAGGAACTCGTGGCCCGTATCCGGGCCCGGCTGCGGCGCGGGGGAGACGACGAGCCGAGCGAGGTCCTGCACATCGGAGACGTGACGATCGACGTGCCCGCCCACACCGTCACCCGCGACGGTGAGGCGATCCCGCTCACCCCGCTGGAGTTCGACCTCCTGGTGGAGCTGGCGCGCAAGCCCCGCCAGGTCTTCACCCGTGAGGTCCTCCTCGAGCACGTGTGGGGTTACCGACACTCGGCGGACACCCGGCTGGTCAACGTCCACGTCCAGCGACTGCGCGCCAAGATCGAGAAGGACCCGGAGAACCCCGAGATCGTTCTCACGGTCCGCGGGGTCGGCTACAAGGCCGGCACGGTCTCGTGACGGCCGCTCGCCCCGACGACGCGGTGGCGTCCTCCGGGGGCGAGCGCGACACCCGCGACGTGACGGACGCGCCGCCGACCCTCCGGGAGCGCCTGGCGGATCTGGACCCCGGTGCCCTGGGGGTGCGGATCGCCCGACTGTGGCGGCGCTCGCTGCAGCTGCGTGTGGTCACCTCGACCCTCGCACTGTCGATGGGCGTGATCCTCACGATCGCCTTCATGCTCCAGAGCCAGATGGCCGCGCAGCTGCTGTCGACCAAGCTCGAAGCCGCGGAGGAGCAGGCGGGTCGGCTGCGTCTGACGGTGGAGGCGCAGATCGCGGCCACCGACGAGGGCACGAGCGAACAGTCCCGACTCGACCAGGCCCGCAGCGCCCTCGGTGAGCGAGGACTCGCCTCCGGCGGGGATTCGGTCCACGCCGGTACGTTCGACCCGATCCTCGTGATCCCCGACCAGACCGGCCGCGGCCAGGTGGTCAGCCCCTCGGGGGCGCAGGTCCCGCCCGAGTTGCAGGCGCTGGTCCAACGCGGCCGGATCGCCTCCCAGTACGTCACCATGGATTTCCGGGGCGAACCGGCCAAGGCGCTGATCATCGGCACGCCCACGGACTCGTCCATCCCGGGGCTCGAGCTGTATCTCGTCTATCCGCTGACGGCCGAGGAACAGACCCTCGGGATCATGCGCGGCATCGTCGCGACCGCCGGGCTGGCGATCATCGTGTTGTCCGCGGCGATCGCCTGGATGGTGGCCAGGCAGGTGGTCCTGCCGGTACGTCAGGCCGCCTCGATCGCCCAGCGCTTCGCCAACGGGCACCTCAAGGAACGGATGGTCATCCGCGGCGAGGACGACGTGGCGCGGCTGGCGGTGGCGTTCAACGACATGGCGCAGAGCCTGTCCGATCAGATCACCCGGCTCGAGGAGTTCGGTGACCTGCAGAAGCGGTTCACCTCCGACGTCTCCCACGAGCTGCGCACCCCGCTGACCACCGTCCGTATGGCCGCCAGCATCATCTCCGACTCGGCCGAACACCTCGACGCGCCCACCAAGCGCGCGGTCGAGCTGCTCGAGTCGGAACTCGACCGTTTCGAGAGCCTGCTCACCGACCTGCTCGAGGTGTCCCGCCACGACGCGGGCATGGCCGAGCTGTCGGTCGCGGAGATGGACGTGCGCACCGCGGTGGAGGACGCCGTCGGCACCGTCTCCCACATCGCCGAGTCCGCCGGGGTCGAGGTCGAACTCGACATCCCGGACGAGCCGCTCATCGCCGAGGTCGACTCGCGGCGCGTCGAGAGGATCCTGCGCAACCTCATCGCCAACGCTCTGGATCACTCCGAGTCCAAACCGGTCACGGTCACCATGCGCGCCTCCGACGCCGCCGTGGCGGTCTCGGTCCGGGACCGCGGCGTGGGGCTCAAGCCGGGCGAGGAGGCCCTGGTCTTCAACCGCTTCTGGCGGGCCGACCCGTCTCGCGTCCGCCGCTCCGGCGGGACGGGACTGGGCCTGGCGATCGCGCTCGAGGACGCCAAGCTGCACGGCGGCCGACTGGACTGCTGGGGCAGCCCCGGGGAGGGATCGTGCTTCCGGCTGACGATCCCCCGGCACCACGGCGGGACCCTGACCTCCAGCCCGCTCCCACTCACCCCGGAGGACGAGGCGCGTCGGGCCCGCAGCCACTCGCCGACCCCGCTGGAGCGGGTGCCCGACACCGGGGACGGTGAGAGATGACGCGCGGCCGGCTCCTGACACTGCTGATGACGCTCCTGTGCGTCACCGCGGTGGCGACCACCGCGTGCGCGACGCTGCCGTCGTCGTCGTCGCCCCAGGTCATCGACACGTTCTCGCCGGGCTCACCGGACCTGTCGGTCCCCACCCCCGTCCCCAACCAGGAGCCCGACCTCCTGGTGCGGGACTTCATCAAGGCCTCCGCCATCGTGGACCAGCGGCATGCCGCCGCGCGTCAGTTCCTCACCCCGGAGGCCGCCGAGACCTGGGACGACTCGGCCGAGACCATCATCGTGCTGCGGGCCGACCTCAGTGCCGAGGGAGGCCGCACCGCCGATCGCGCCGAGTACACGCTGCGCGGGGAGAAGGTCGGCTCGCTCGACCCGGGCGGCATCTTCCGGGACGACGTGGGGCAGGTCGAGGTGACCATCGGACTGACCCGCACCGAAGGTCAGTGGCGGATCGACGAGCTCCCGCCCGGCGTGGTGATCGAGAAATCGGAGTTCTTCTCCACCTACGCCCAGCGCGAGCTGTTCTTCCTCGCCGGATCCGCGGACTCCCTCGTCCCGGACCCGCGCTGGACCGCCGCGGACCGCACCGACCTCGGCTACGCCCTGGTCAACCTGCTCGCCACCGGGCCCCGGCAGGCCCTGGAGGGTTCCGTGCTCTCGCGCGTTCCGGCGTCGGTCTCCGTGCGGCCGTCGGAGAACGACCACGACGAGGACCGGCCCGGCACCACCATCGACTTCACCGGGCTGCCGGTCCTGAGCAGCCAGGCCACCACCCAGTTCGCGGCACAGGTCGTCTGGACCCTGGCCCGGTCCGACGTCCCCGGGCCCTATCGTCTGGAACGCGACGGCGCGCCCCTCGACGAGCGGTACAGCGAGGGCTGGACCACCGAGGACGTGCGGGACTTCAACCCGTACCCGACCGTCGAACCCATGAGGTACGCCCTCACCGCGGCCGACGGCCTCGTGCGACTCGAGGACGGAGGCGCCCGCCCTGCCGACAGCCCCTGGGCGGACGTCCGCGGGGGACGCCGCGCCGCGATGTCGTACGACGGCCGCACCGTGGCGGTGGTCAGCGGGGACGCCCAGGCCGGGGCGCGCCGTCTCATGGTGGGCACCCTCGACTCGGAACCTGTCGAGGCGGTCAGCGGCCGCACGGTCGCCGGCCCGACCTTCCATCCCGTCGACGGCCGGGTGTGGGTCCTGGTCGACGGCACCCGCCTGCTGCGGATCGGGATCGGCGGCGGCGACCCGTCGGTCGAGGCCATGGACGCGCGGCCGATCCTGGCCCTCGGGGACACGATCTCGGACCTGCGGATAGACCCGTCCGGGGCCCGGATCGCCGTGGTCGCCGACGGTCAGGTGTTCATCGGCGCGCTGGCGGAGGAGACGGGCCAGCCCGTCGCCGGCACGTTCCGTCAGATCGGCCGGACCCTGGGCCAGACCGCGACGTCGGTGGCCTGGCGTGACCGGTCGACCGTCGTGGTGGGGCGGAACACCACGGAGGCCCCCGTCGTGACCATCTCGGTCGACGGGGCGATCACCGAGCCGCTCTCGCAGCGCAACATCTCCGGCCCCGTCACGGCGGTCGCCGCGGCCGGGCGGGAGGTCTACGCCGTGGACCAACGCTCCCTGCTGCGCCTGGACACCGGCGCCGAGACGAGCGACCGCTACTGGCGGGAGATCAACGGGTTGGCCGCGATCCGGGCCGAGCCGGTCGTCTCGGGCTGACACCGGTGGCCGATACCGGTGGCGCCGGGGCGCCGCCCCCGGGCGCCCGCCGCGGGGCGACGTGGGCCGCGGCGCTGGCCGATCTGGTGGTGCCGCTGGAGTGCGGCGGTTGCGGGTCGCCGGGCCGGCGGTGGTGTGCGCGGTGCGCGCAGACGCTCGCCGGGCCACCGCTACGGATCCGCACCCGCGCCGACCTCGTGGTGCCCGCCTGGGCCCTGGCCCGACACACCGGTGCGGCGGCGCTCGCGGTCTCGGCGTACAAGGACCGGGGCCGCGCGGATCTGGCGAGGGTGTTCGGGGCGGCACTTGCCACCGGGATCGACTCCCTCCGCGCGGCGGGGGAGCTCGCGGACGCCGGCGAACGACCGGTCGCCCTGGTGCCCGCCCCCGCGTCCGCGCGGGCCCGCCGACGGCGCGGCTTCGATCACATGCGCGCGGTGGTGGACGCCCTGGCGGCGGACCTCGACGGTGCCACACCCCCGGACGACGTGGTGGTGGCGCCGCTGCTGCAGGTGCGGGGCCGGGTGCGTGACGCCTCGGGGCTCGGCGCGCAGGAGCGCTCGGACAATCTTGCGGGCCGCATCCGGCGGCGCCCGGCGGGCACCCCGCTGCGGGCCTCCGCCGGGGCCCCGGGGGACGTCGCGGCGCTGCTGTCCACCCCCACGACGGTCCTCCTGGTGGACGACGTGGTGACGACCGGGGCGACCGCCGCGGCATGCGTCGATGTGCTCCGATCGGGTGGTCTGGAGGTGTCCGGAGTGCTCGCGTTGACCGCCGCGTGAAACCCGTCCCGGCGACTTCCACGCGACCCGCGACCGACCTGCGAGACACCGGGTAAGGTGGGTGTCGGACGCGGTTCACCAGCACGTTCTCTGAATTTGACGGTCGGTGGGCCACGTCCGGAGAGTGTCCACTCAGCCATGTGGGTTGACCCTCCGGCCGGGAACTCGGGCGGTGTCCGGGCCCGGTTCCGGGAGGTCCGCCGCAGGCCCGATGAGGAGGAGCTTCGATGGCGAAGACCCCCGCAGTCCTGCTTGATCCCGCCACCTTCGACGGTCCGACGACCGACGATCCCGGCACGCCCGACGCCCCGGTCACGATCAGGGGCCGGAATGTCGAGGTCCCCGAGCACTTCGCGAACCGGATCAACGCGAAGCTCGTGAAGATCGAGAAGATGTCGCCGACCGACATCCAGCGATTCGACGTGATCCTGTTGCACGAGAACAACCCGCGGTTGTCCAAGGTGAGCCAGCGCGTCGAGATCACCGTCAAGGGCAAGAGCGGTGTCGCCCGCGCGGAGGCGGCCGAGGACACGTTCTACGGGGCTCTCGAGTCGGCGGTGGCCAAGCTCGAACGCCAGATGCGCAAGGCACGGACCCGGCGCAAGATCAGTCACTCCGGGCACCGTCGCCCGCAGTCGGTGGCCGAGGCGACCGCCGAGCTGTCCGCGAACGCCGCGCCCGCCGAGGTCCTGGACGAGTACGCGGTGGACGACCAGCTGCCCGGTCAGATCGTGCGGCGCAAGGAACACGACGGCACCCCGATGACCGTCGACGACGCACTGGAGAAGATGGAACTGGTGGGTCACGACTTCTACCTGTTCCGCGACTCCGAGACCGGCCGCGCGTCGGTCGTCTACCGGCGTCACGCGTTCGACTACGGCCTCATCACCCTGACCGACTGACCCGGCGGGGCCGGTACCCGACGCTCCGCGTCGCACGAGGGCGGCCCGGTCCACTGGGACCGGACCGCCCTCGGCGTGTGCGGATGGCCCGGAACACCTAGAATGCGGGGTGTACCGGTGTGTCCGTCACACCGGCCCGTGAGAACCCCGACCACATCCCCGACCACGAGGACGTTCGAGACTGTGTCCATCCTTTCCAAGCTGCTCCGGGCAGGCGAAGGGCGAAAGCTCAAGAAGTACACCGCTCTCGCCGACTACGTGGATTCGCTCTCCGACGAGATGGAGAAGCTGAGCGACGACGACCTCCGCGCGAGGACCGACGAGTTCAAGCGTCGTGTGGACGAGGGGGAGACTCTCGACGCGCTCCTGCCCGAGGCGTTCGCCGTCGCCCGCGAGGCGGCCTACCGGGTGCTGGGGCAGCGGCCCTACAAGGTGCAGATCATCGGCGCCATCGTGCTGCACACGGGTGCCGTGGCGGAGATGAAGACCGGTGAGGGAAAAACCCTGACCTGTGTGCTGCCCGCCTACCTCAACGCGCTGTCGGGTAAAGGCGTGCACGTGGTCACGGTGAACGACTACCTGGCCAAGCGTGACGCCGAGTGGATGGGGCGTGTCCACCGTTTCCTGGGACTGTCCGTCGGGGCGATCCTCAGCGGCATGACCCCCGTCCAGCGTCGGGAGTCCTACAACTGTGACATCACGTACGGCACGAACAACGAGTTCGGTTTCGACTACCTGCGCGACAACATGGCGCACGACACCGCCGAGCTGGTCCAGCGTGGCCACCACTTCGCGATCGTCGACGAGGTCGACTCGATCCTCATCGACGAGGCCCGGACGCCGCTGATCATCTCCGGCCCCGCCGACGGCTCGAGCAAGTGGTACGGCGAGTTCGCCCGGATCGCGCCGCTGCTCGAAGAGGGCACCCACTACGAGGTGGACCGCAAGAAGCGGACCATCGGCGTGACCGAGCAGGGCGTCGAGTTCGTCGAGGACCAGCTGGGGATCGACAACCTCTACGAGGCCGCCAACTCGCCGCTGGTGAGCTACCTGAACAACTCCATCAAGGCCAAGGAGCTGTTCGTCAAGGACAAGGACTACATCGTCCGCGACGGCGACGTGATCATCGTCGACGAGTTCACCGGCCGCGTCCTCGACGGTCGCCGCTACAACGAGGGCATGCACCAGGCGATCGAGGCCAAGGAGCGGGTCGAGATCAAGGCGGAGAACCAGACGCTGGCCACGATCACCCTCCAGAACTACTTCCGGCTCTACGAGAAGCTGTCCGGCATGACCGGTACCGCCGAGACCGAGGCGGCCGAGCTGTACTCGATCTACAAGCTCGAGGTCATGCCCATCCCCACCAACCGGCCGATGGCCCGCCAGGATCAGGCCGACCTGATCTACAAGACGGAGGAGGCGAAGTTCGCCGCCGTCGTGGAGGACATAG
>DWWG01000165.1 GCA_019119875.1 Candidatus Dietzia intestinigallinarum
GCTCGGCATGTACGCGGTGGCCGGGATGTACCTCGGCCGGGCCGACGACCTGCCCATCGTCGCCTGGATCGGTCAGGCCTGGATGTGGGTCGCCGTCACGGCGTGGATCATCGCGTTCGGTGGGATGATCAGGTCCCGACTGAGGATCCGGCGGAGGTAGGACGCATGACAGGGGCGCAGCCCACGAGACGACGCGAAGGCGCGTGGCCCACCCCCGCGCACATGTCCCCCGGGTACTTCGCTGTGGTCATGGGCACCGGCATCATCACCATCGGGGCCGGCCAGCGCGGGTGGCACACCCTGGCCGACCTGCTGTTGATCCTCACCGCCGGCGAGTACGCCGTGCTGGTGCTGCTCAGTCTGTGGAGGGTCGGCGGGTACAGGGACCTCGTCGTCGTCGACCTGAAGAACCCCCGCGTCTCCTTCCAGTTCTTCACCTTCGTCGCCGGCACCAACGTCCTCGCCGCCGCCCTCGCGGCCCACGGGCACCTCACCGCGGCCACTGTCCTGCTGTGCGTCGGCGTGGTGGCCGTGACCGTGCTCGGCTACGTGATCCCGTGGCTCGTCCTCCTGGCCCGCGGCCCCCGCTCGGTGCTGCCGGACGTCAACGGGACCTGGTTCCTCTGGGCGGTGGCCCTCCACTCCGTGGCGATCGGCGCGGCCATTCTCGAACACCACGCGACCGCGGGAACGGACGTCCTCGCCGCGGTCGCGGTGATCTCGTGGTCGGTCGGCGTGGGCCTCTACGTGGCCACCGCGGTGCTGGTGATGATGCGGCTGGTCCTGCTGCCCGTCGAGCCCGAGGACATCGATCCGCCGTTCTGGATCCTCATGGGGCTGTCGGCGCTCGTGGTGGTGGCCGGCTCGCACATCGTGGAGATGGCCGACACGCCGCTCGTCGACGACGTCCGCGGGCTCGTCGCCGGACTGCTCGTGCTGTTCTGGGGCGTCGCGGCGTGGCTGCTGCCCGTGATGGTGGCGCTGGGCGTGTGGCGGCACGGATTCCGGCGAGTCCCCCTGCGCTATACGCCGGCGCTGTGGTCGATCGTGTTCCCGCTGGGCATGTTCGCCGCCTCCGGCATGACGCTCGGGGGCACCGACCGGGTGCCGCTCGCGACGTGGCTCGGTCGGGAACTGATGTGGGTGGCGCTCGGGGTGTGGGCCCTGACGTACCTCGCAATGGTCTGGTCCGGGGTGCGGCGCCTCCGGGAGGTACGGTCCCCCTTCATCCGCTCCCCGAGATGAACTCCCGCCCGCGCCGCGGCGCCCGCGGGAGTACCCGGAGTGGAGCGGATCTGCTCTCGCCGCGCAGGCGCAGGCGCGGGCGCGGATGCCGGTCGGCCCGGGTCACTCGACGTCGATGAAGCCGGTGGCGCCCTTCTCGGCGTCGGCGAACGAGTGGTCGACGAACGTGTAGCGGCCCGGCTCGACGAAGGTCATCTCCACGAACCCGCCCTGCGCGGGCGCCAGATCCAGCGTCTGGGCGCCACCGTCGATGCCCCCGAACGCATCCCGCCCGTCGCGCAGCAGGTACCCGCCCTCCTTATAGACGGTGTCGAACTGCGAGCCCACCACGTGGAAGCTGGTGCCGTCACTCGGCCCGGCCACCACCACCCAGATCCGCACCGTCTCGCCGACGCGTGCGGTCAGCGGATCGCGGCGGTACTGGGTGGCGTGCCCGTTGAACATCACCAGGTCGGGGCGCCGGTCGGCGATCTTGCCGGAGTCGAAAGGCTCGTCCTCGGCGCCCAGGTAGGACTCGGACTGCACCAGCACGTACTCGCGGTCGACGGCCGGCAGGTCCGGCGGGTCGACGATCAGCGCGCCGAACATGCCGGCGGCGATGTGCCCGGTCATCGGCATGGTGGCGCAGTGGTACAGCCACGCGCCGGCGCGGTTCACGGTGAACCTGTACTCGAGTTCCTCGCCGGGCGGGATCGTGCGCATCACCTCGTCTGGGCTCACGTCGCCGGCGTGGAAGTCGATCGAGTGCCCCATCGAGCCCTCGTTGCGCAGCGTCACCACGAACTCGTCGCCGACCTTGCCGCGCAGTGTCGGCGCCGGTAACCCGCCGTTGTAGGTCCACACGGGCCGTACCACGCCGGGCGCGAGCTCGTCGGTCGTCTCCTCGACGGTCAGCGTGACGCGGTGTACGCGCCCGGGCGGTGCGGGCGCGAGGACGGGATCGCGGGTCACGACGTCGTCCGAAGGGGGTGCCAACACGTCGATCGCGTCGGTGGGGCCGGACGAGGCGTGGTCGTCGTGGTGGTCGGCGACCGCCGGGTCGTCGCCCTCGACCAGCACGTTGAACGTCATGCCCATCGCCTTGTGCCCGGCGATCGTGCACCATCCCTCGAGCGAGCGGCCGATCACCCCGGCGTCGAATGTGACGGTCTCGCCCGGTTCGACGCGGCCCGAGTCGGCCCCGTTCGTCAGGTACAGGTCGTGGACGGTGGTCTCGTCGGTGTTGGTGAAGGTGATCTCCAGGCGGTCGCCGGCGGGTACCACCACGGTGTCGGGGACGAAGCGCATCCCGACCGCCGTGATCTCGACGGACGTGGTGTCGCCGGTGGGGGCGACGGCGACGGCCTCACCGCCGACGCGGCGTAGCGGGGAGGAGGGGTCGACGACGAGGGCGGCTCCGGTGGCGAGCACCACGACCAGCAGCCCGGCCACCGCGCCGGTCAGGTTGCGCTGCCGGCCGGGGGCGATCTGCGGCCGGGGGGTGTCGGCGGTGACGCGGCCCGGCTTCTCTCCCGCCTCGCGGGCCTCCGCGGTCTCGCGGATCACCCGGAGTTGGGCGCGGACGGCGCGGATCATCACCGGCAGGAACAGGACGAACCCCAGAAATGCCAGCGACGAGCCCACCACGCGGGTCCAGCTGGTGCCGCCGGGGGCGAGGAACACCAGCAGGCCGGCATTGACCAGGACGAGCCGGAACACGGCCAGGCGG
>DWWG01000166.1 GCA_019119875.1 Candidatus Dietzia intestinigallinarum
CAAGAGCTGGAAGCCGATGAACAGGGCCGCACCCGCGACCGCGGATGCGAGCACCTGCGCGATGAGGATCAGCCACTGCGAGGCGGCCGAACGCTCCGGGGCGTCGTGCGCGACATCGGTGTCCTCGGCCCTGTAACGGTCGGCCTGAGCCCCGTCGGTGGCCGCCGCCGTCATGCCGGCGACCCCGGCCCCACCTGCCGCCGCTGCCGCCGCGCCACCGAAGATGCCCTGTCGACTGCCCGAGTCGGTGTCCGAACCCGCGTCGGTCGCGGACGCAGCGGCGTCGGTGGGTGCGGGGGCGGACGGATCGGCCTGCGCCTCGGGCGAGCGGTGCGCCGTGGATCCACTGCCCGTCGGCACACCCCAGGCCTCCGGCGGTGTGGCCGCGGCCGGGGTATCGGGCGAGCCGGGCCGAGCCGTGCGGGCTGCGGGAGCAGTCGGCTGGTCCTGCGCGGTGTCCGACCGATCCGCCCCGGTGCCGGCAGGCGCTGAACCGCTGGCCGGACCGGGCTGCTCGGGCCGGTCCGGGGCGGACGAGACCCCTGCCGTCGCGGCCCCGGCAGCACCCGCGGCCCCGGCGGCACCCGCGGCCCCGGCGACACCGGCAGCGCCCGCAGCCGTCGCGGTGCGCCCGGTGTCGGCGCCGGACTGCGGAGCCGGAGCCCGGGTGTCGGGGGCGTCGGAGTCCTTGCGCCTGCGGCCGAAGATCCCGCGGCGTCCGCGCTTCTTCTGACCGGGGTCGGCGTCCTCGCTGGCATCCGTCGGGGCAGCCGGGGCCTGCGGGCCGGTCGACGGCTGCTGCGCCGGCAGCGTGGCGGTGGTGTCCGCCGACGGCTGGGGCCGGGATGCGCCGGCCGCGGACGGAGCGGAGGCGGACGGAGCGGTGGGTGTCTGGCCGGTGGGTGCCACCGGCGGGCGCTGGCGAGTCGGCGCCTGGTCGGTGGGTGCCTGGCCCGTGGGCGTCACCGGCGGGCGCTGGCGAGACGGTGCCTGGTCGGTGGGTGTCTGGACCGTGGGCGTCACAGGCGGCCCCTGGCGAGTCGGCGCCTGACCGGCGGGTGCCTGGCTCGTGGGTGCCTGGCCGGTTGGCGTCTGGCTGGCCGGGGCCTGAGACGGCGGCGCGGCGGACCGCTCCGACCGCGGGGTGGACGGTGACGGGGTGGACGGCGTCGTCGTCGCCCCCTCCGCCTGCGCCGCACCCGCGCCGGACTCGCCCTCGGACGGCGACCGACCACCTGCGGCGGCCTCCTGCGCCTCCCGCGCACGACGCCTCGCCGCGCGGCCGCTGAGCACGGTGTCATCGGTGATACGAGGGATCTCGCCGGTGAGCTCGGAGACACTCACCCCACCCTCGTCAGCCCTGCGGCGCCTGCGCCCCGAGGGCGCGTCCTGCTGCTCCGCGCCCATGCGCTTGAGCAGCTCCGCCACGGTGATCTGTTGACCGTCAGAATCCTCGGCCATCGTCAGCTCCCCTTCCCGTCGCCGCCCACGTCTCGGTCGAGACGCTGCAGAATGAGCCCCTCACGTAGAGCCCACGGACAGATTTTCACACTTTCCAGTCCCAATGCACGCATAGACGCCTCCGCGACGAGTGCGCCGGCGACCACCTGGTACGAACGATCAGAGCTGACACCCTCCAACTCTGCCCTGTCCGCCGCGGTCATGCGCGAGATGAACGCGATCACCTGGCGCAGACCGGCCGCGGTGAGAACCCTCTCCACCCGCGGCCCCTCTGACGACGGCGCGGCACCCGTCAGGCGCGCCAGCATACGGAACGTCTTGGAGGTGGCACACGCCAGATCCGGATCCCCGGCCGCGCGCAGCTCCCTGGCCGGCCCGTCCAGCTCCGCATCGATGAAGTCGCGCAACTGGTTGATGCGTTTACGCTCCGGCGGGTCCGACTTGAACCAGTCGTGGGTCAGCCGGCCCGCGCCGAGCTGCAGACTGAACGCGCGCTCGGGGAGCTCGTCCTCACCGCTGGTCAGCTCGAGCGACCCGCCGCCGATGTCGAGGTTGAGGATCCGGCCGGCGCTCCAGCCGTACCAGCGGCGCGCGGCCAGGAACGTCATACGCGCCTCGTCCTCACCGGAGAGCACCCGCAGTTCGACCCCCGTCTCCTCGGCGACCCGCGCCAGCACCTCGTCCGAGTTCGCCGCGTCACGCACCGCGGAGGTGGCCAGCGCCATGATCTCCTTGCATTTGGTGGCCTTGGCCAGATCCGCGGCCTCGTTCACCGCGTCGATCAGTCGGGTGATGCCGGTCTTGGAGATGTTGTTCTTCTCGTCCAGGTACTGGATGAGGCGCAGGCGGGTCTTGGAGTCGTTCATGGGGGTGGGGTGGCCACCACGGTGCGCGTCGACGACGACGAAGTGGACCGTGTTACTCCCGACGTCCAGGACACCTAATCTCACACGACCACCCTAAACGGTCTACGGTCGCAGGTTGTGACCGCCACCGAACCTTCTCCGACCCCGGGCACCCCTCGACCCGAGGTCCCGTTGGACTTCCCGCGCGAGTGGTACAGCTTTCCCGATCCCACGAACGACGAGCATCTCATCTCGGTCGACATGACGTGGCTCCTGTCCTCGTGGACGTGCGTGTTCGGAACCCCCGACTGCCACGGTATCGACGCCGCACAGCCCGAGTCCGGCTGCTGCACACACGGCGCGTTCCTCAGCGACGCCGAGGACCGCGAACGACTGACCGTCAACGTGTCCCGGTTGGCGCCCGGGGAGTGGCAGCACCGCGACGCCGCGTTCGCGGCGGCCGAGTCCGACGACGACGACGACCACGAGGCGTGGCTGGAGCTGGACGAGTTGACCGGCGAGGACGGCGAGTTGGAGCCCGCTCTGCGCACCCGCAGGCACAAGGGGCGGTGCGTGTTCTTCAACGACCCCGGCTGGCCGGCCGGCTCCGGGTGCGCCCTGCACCACATGGCCGTGCGGACCGGCCGGCCCCTGACCGAAGCCAAGCCGGACGTGTGCTGGCAGCTGCCGATCCACGTCACGCACGAGTGGGAGGAACGCGCCGACGAGGTGGAGATCCTCCACACGCGTGTGGGTGAGTACGACCGCCGCGGCTGGGGTCCCGGCGGGCTGGACCTGGACTGGTACTGCACCGGCTCACCCGAGGCGCACGTGGGCGCCGAGCCTGTCTACATCTCGCTGCGTGACGAGTTGATCGAACTGCTCGGTGAGCAGCAGTACGAGGTGCTGGCCGCGGCCTGCGGGCGGCGGCGCCAGCTGGGCATCGTGGCCGTGCACCCGGCGACCGCCCGCGCCTGCGGGTCCTGACGTCCCCCCGGAAGATCCCTGTCCCCGGAAAACACTTGTCCCCGGAGAGGGCGGGGCGGGGCGGCTCAGGCCTCGAACTTGTAGCCCAGGCCGCGGACCGTCACCAGGTGCACCGGCTTGCTCGGGTCCTCCTCGAGCTTCGAACGCAGACGTTTGACGTGCACGTCGAGGGTCTTGGTGTCGCCGACGTAGTCCGAGCCCCACACGCGGTCGATGAGCTGACCGCGGGTGAGCACCCGACCGGAGTTCCGCAACAGGTACTCCAGCAGGTCGAACTCCTTGAGCGGGAGCGTCACGGCCGTCCCGCGCACCGCCACCGTGTGGCGCTCGATGTCCATGCGGACCGGGCCGGACTCGAGGACACCGATCTCCTCGGACTCCTCGGACTCCTTGTCCGCGCCGCGACGCAGGACCGCCCGGATCCTCGCGATGAGCTCGCGGGCCGAGTAGGGCTTGGTCACGTAGTCGTCGGCACCCAGCTCCAGTCCCACGACCTTGTCGATCTCGCTGTCTCGGGCGGTCACCATGATCACCGGCACGCTCGAGGTCACCCGCAGTCGTTTGCACACGTCCGTCCCGGACATCCCCGGGAGCATGAGGTCGAGCAGCACGAGGTCCGCGCCCTCGGCGTCGAAGCGCTCCAGCGCGGTCGGCCCGTCGCCGGCGATGGTGACGTCGAAGCCCTCCTTGCGGAGGAGAAATGCCAGCGGATCCGCCAGCGAGTCCTCGTCCTCCACGATCAGCACCCTGGTCACGGCACCTGGTCCTCTCCTTGTTTGACGTGCTCCGTGGCGGGGGACTCCCCGCCGGCATCCGGCTCCACATGGGCCGGGAGTTCGAGAGTGAAGGTGGACCCGGTTCCGGGTCGACTCCACAGTGTCACGACGCCGTTGTGGTTCTGGGCGACGTGCTTGACGATCGCCAGACCCAGTCCGGTGCCACCGGTGGCGCGCGAGCGGGCCTTGTCGACGCGGAAGAACCGCTCGAAGACCCGGGCCTGGTGCTCGGGGGCGATCCCTATCCCCCGGTCGGTGACCCGCAGCATCACGGTGTCCCCGCTGATGCCCCGGGTGATCGAGACCGGCGTGTGCTCTGGCGAGTAGTTGATGGCGTTGAAGATGAGGTTCGCCAGGGCGGTGACGAGCAGGGTCCAGTCGCCCTTGATCTCCAGCCCGGACGGCGGATCGGTGATGAGCTCGATCCCCGCGTTCTCCGCCGCCCCCGCAGCCCTCCGCAGCGCCTCGTCCACCACGTCGTCCACGTCCACCGGCTCCGGATCGCGGATCCGCTCGGCGCCCTGCAGCCGGGACAACGCGATCAGCTCGGTGACCATCTTGCCCAGTCGCTGCGCCTCGTCCACGACGCGACCGCCGAAGTACTCGACCGAGTCCGGGTCGTCCTTGGACTCCAGCAGCGCCTCGGCGAGAACGGCCATCGCCCCCACCGGGGTCTTGAGCTCGTGGGAGATGTTGGCAACGAAGTCCCGGCGGGCGGCCTCCATGCGGCGGTGCTCCGAGTCGTCGTCGGCGAACACCACGACGAACTGCTCCCCGTGGCCCTGCAGTATCTCGCTGCGACCGCTCACCGACGGGATGCGGCGACGACCCGAGACGATCTTGGCCGGCAGGTCGAACACGGCGGGCTGGTCGTCGACGAACGTCGCGTGCGCCGCCTTCCAGACCGGCTCGATCAGGAGGCGGTCCTCGACGATGCCCAGCTCGGCGGCCCGACTGTTGAAGAGCACCACGTCCTGGTGTCGGTCGACCACCGCCAACGCGTTCGGGGACTGCTGATACACCGCCCGCAGGACCTCGAGCCTGGACGGCCCGGCCTGTTCGGCACGCTTGCGGTCGGCTCGCGCATTGATCGCGGGGATGACGAAGCCGCCCACGACGAAGCCGATGACCCCGGCGACGATCGCGAGGAATATCCCCAGACTGACCTGCACGCCCCAGATACTACGACCAGGGCACCCGGCCCGGAAAAGCACAACCCCCCGTCCACCTGCGCGAAGTTCGCAGATAGACGGGGGTTTACGGCTCGTTCACCGGGCCTTCACCTCGCGCGTGGGCGGTGGCCCGGTGGGCGTGTCGCCGGCGCGGCCGCGGGTCCGGAAGGTGTCGGGACTACTTCCCGCCCTGGTTGGCCACGGCGGCGGCGCCGGCGGCCGCGGCCTCCGGGTCGAGGTAGGTGCCGCCTGGGTTGGCGACCTTGCCGGCCTCGTCGAAGCGGTAGACCAGTGGGATGCCGGTGGGGATGTTCAGGCCCGCGATGTCGGCGTCCGAGATCTCGTCGAGGTGCTTCACCAGTGCCCGCAGCGAGTTGCCGTGCGCGGCCACCAGGACCGTCTCACCGGCCGCCAGTCGCGGGGCGATCTCCTCGGTGTAGTACGGGATGAACCGGTCCACCACGTCCTTGAGGCACTCGGTCAGCGGCACCTCCCGCAGGTCCGCGTAGCGGGCGTCCGAGGTCTGCGAGTACTCATCGTCCGGGTCGATCGCCGGCGGCGGGGTGTCGTAGCTGCGCCGCCACAGCATGAACTGCTCGTCGCCGTACTGTTCCTTGATCTCCGCCTTGTCGAGCCCCTGGAGCTTGCCGTAGTGGCGCTCGTTGAGCTTCCAGTGGCGCACGACGGGGATCCAGTGCCTGTCGCAGGCGTCCAACGCGATGTTCGCGGTGGTGATCGCACGACGCAGCAGCGAGGTGTACAGCACGTCGGGGAGGATGCCCTTCTCGGCCAGGAGCTCGCCGCCGCGGACAGCCTCCTGCCTGCCGAGATCGGTGAGGTCCACATCGACCCAGCCGGTGAACTGGTTCGACGCGTTCCACTGGGACTGCCCGTGACGCAGGAGGACGAGGGTTCCGTAAGCCATATGGCCATTATGGCCCGTCGCTGAGCGGCTACGGTGAAGACATGACCGTTGACGCCGGAGACACCCCCGAAACCCTCGACCGGCCTTGGACGGTCCACTACACCCCGGGCACCACGCACGACCTGGACTACGGCACCGCGACCCTGTGTGACCAGTTCGATCGCGCCGTCCGCGACCATCACGACCGGCCGGCCACCGAGTTCTTCGGCCGACTCACCAGCTACTCCGAACTCGGCAGCAGGGTCCGCCGCGCCGCCGAGGGCCTGCGGCTGCTGGGCGTGGACAAGGGCGACCGCGTAGCCGTGCTGCTGCCCAACTGCCCGCAGGGCGTGGTGGTCTTCTACGCGGCACTCCGGTTGGGCGCGATCGTGGTTGAGCACAATCCCCTCTACACGGCCGACGAACTCGAGGCCCCGTTCGTCGACCACGGCGCCAAGGTCGTGGTGACGTGGAACGTGATCACGGATGTCGTGCAGGACCTCGCGAACCGCCCCGGCACCGCGATCGAGCACATCCTCGCCGTCGACCTCCTCGACGCGTTCCCCACCGCCAAACGGCTCGCCCTGCGGCACTTACCCGTGCCCTCGCTGCGCGCCTCCCGCGCCAAACTCTCGCGTCCCGACACCCACACCCCTCGCTGGGCGGCGCTGGAGACCGGGCCCGAGCTGGACTTCTCGCACCCCTACCCGAGCAGCACCGATGTCGCGTTGATCCTCTACACCTCCGGCACCACGGGCACCCCCAAGGGGGCGATGCTGACCCACGCGAACCTGGTCGCCAACTCGACCCAGGGCAAGGCGTGGGTGCCGGGACTCGAGCCGGGTCGGGAGCGGTTCCTGGCGTCGCTGCCGATGTTCCACGCCTACGGGGTGACGATGTGCGTGGTGTTCGGCATCGCCCAGGGGGCCCGTCTGCAGCTCGTCCCGACGCCCGACATGGACCTGATCATGCCGATCTTCGCCAAGGAGCTGCCGACCTTCATCCCGGCCGTCCCGCCGATCTACACCCGCATCCTCGAGGAGGCCGACAGGCGCGGCATCTCCCTGCAGGGCATCCGCAACTCCTTCTCCGGGGCCATGAGCCTGCCCGCCGACCTCATCGAGCGGTGGGAGGCCGCCACCGGCGGCCTGTTGGTGGAGGGCTACGGGATGACCGAATCCTCGCCCATCACCGTGGGCAACCCCATGTCGACGGCGAGGCGGGCCGGATCCATCGGCGTCCCGTTCCCGGACACCGACATCCGGATCGCCCGAAAAGACGACCCCTCGGAGGACTCGCCCGCCGGCGAACCCGGTGAGCTGCTGGTCAAGGGGCCGCAGGTCTTCCCCGGCTACTGGAACAACGAGCAGGCCACGGCCGAGACCCTGCATGACGGCTGGCTCCGCACCGGCGACGTGGTGGTGCAGGACTCCGACGGCTTCCTGCACCTGGTGGACCGTCTCAAAGAGATGATCGTCACCGGCGGGTTCAACGTGTACCCGTCCGAGGTCGAGGCGGTTCTGCGGACGGCGCCCGGCGTCGCCGACTGTGCCGTGGTGGGGCGTGCGGCGTCCGGCGGGGGCGAGCAGGTCGTGGCGGCGGTGGTGCTCCAGCCGGGCGCCTCGCTCGACGTCGACGCGATCCGCGCCCACTGCAAGGCCTCGCTGGCCGGTTACAAGGTGCCGCGCGAGTTCGTCGAGCTCGACGAGCTGCCCGCCAACCCGATGGGAAAGGTGTTGCGCAAGAAGGTCGCCGAGGCCATCAACCCCTGACCCGCAGCGGGCAGACGGGCAACTGGGCAGACGGGTAGCCGAGTGACCGGGGCCCGTGAGGTATGCACCCAGAACGCCGACTTCACGGCACATATGCGTCCGGAATGCCGCGTTTCGGGTGCACAACCGGGCAATCAGGGTGCAGACAGGGCCCGCAGGTCCGGGGCCCGCCCCCGACTCCGGCAGCAGGCCCGGCAGCAGGGGCACGGTCATGCGGTGGGCGGTGCCGGGGTCGTGCAGTGGGCGTCGCCGGGCTGTGGGCGCAGGGCTACTCGGGCTGAGGCAGGTCCTCGGTGAGGTGCCGGAACGCCTCCAGGTTGCGCAGCGACTCGCCCCGCGAGACGCGCCACTTCCATTCCCTGCGGATCGCGGTGTGGAAGCCGGTCTCGATGATGATGTTGAAGTCGTGGTC
>DWWG01000167.1 GCA_019119875.1 Candidatus Dietzia intestinigallinarum
CACCGCGGTTCTGAGCCCGAAATCCCGCAGTCACGCCACCAAAACCACGGCCAGCCCCAGCACCAGCCCCCCACCACGGCTTAGCGACATCAGCGCGAACCTAAGAGACACCACCGCGGTTCTGAACCCGAAAACCCGCAGTCACGCCACCAAAACCCACGGCAGGCCCGGGGGCTGGCCAACGGCGCACGCCGGCCGCGTCCGAGCGTCCGGGCGTCAGCGCGTCGGCCGCGTCAGCGCGTCGGGCTGCGTCAGCGCGTCGGGCTGCGTCAGCGCGTCGGCCGCGTCAGCGGACGCCCATCATGTTCCGCCTGATCCACGGCGACAGCAGCGCGATCACCACCGCCACAGCGATCGACGCGATTCCCAGGAACAGGAAGTAGGAGCGTTCGGCGCCGGCGTCGGTGGGGTCGTAGTACGCGGCCAGCACACCGGACAGCGCGCTGCCGATGGACACGGTGAGGAAGAACAGCGCCACCATCTGCGTCTTGAACGCCTCCGGCGCGAGCTTGGTGGCCAACGACTGCCCGACCGGCGAGAGCAGCAGCTCGGCCATGGTGAACAGGAACAGGATGCCGACGATGGCCAACAGCGGCGTGGACTCGTGGCCCACGAACAGCAGGAAGATCAGGGCGGCGACACCCATGATGAGGTTGGCCAGCGCGAACTTCATCGGCGTGGACGGCTGGCGCTTGCCGAGCTTGACCCACATCGCGGCGAAGACGGCCGCGAAGATGATGATGAACAGCGGGTTGATGGACTGCACCCAGCTGGCCGGGAACTCCCAGCCGCCGATAGTGCGGTCCAGCCGCTGGTCGGAGTAGATGGCGATCACGGTGAACTGCTGCTGGAACAGGGCCCAGAACATCACCGAGGCCAGGAACATCGGGATGAACGAGATCACGCGGCGCCGCTCGTCGGCCTGCGTCTTGGAGCTGCCGATGAGGATCACGAACAGCACGACGGCGCCCACCGCGGCGATGCCGGTGACGATGTTGGCCAGCCATTCGAGCGGAATGAGACCGGTGGCGATGGCGGCCACGACCAGGACGACGACGACAACGCCGACACCCAGGTACCGGACACGCAGCGCGCGGGGCAGTGGATCGGGCACCTCCACGCCGACGCCCCTGAGGGTGGAGCCGCGCATGGCGACGTACTGGATCAGGCCGATCGCCATCCCGACCGCGGCCGCACCGAAGCCCCAGTGGAATCCGTGGGTGTTCCACAGCGCGCCGGTGACCAGCGGCCCGAGCAGTCCGCCGATGTTGACGGCCATGTAGTAGATCGAGAACGCGGCGTCCCGGCGGTCGTCGGTCCGGCGGTACATGTCGCCTACGACGGTGGAGGTGGTGGCCTTGAGTGTGCCGGCGCCGACGCCGACGAACACCAGACCGATGCCGAGCCCGACGGCGTCGGGGATCAGCGCCAGGGACATGTGGCCCAGCATGATCAGGACCGCGGAACCGAACAGGGTGCGTTCCGCCCCGAAGAGCCGGTCGGAGACCCAGCCGCCGAGGATCGCGGAGGCGTAGACGAGTCCGCCGTACGCACCGACGATGGAGGTGGCGATCTGCTCGGAGAAGCCCAGTCCGCCCTCGCCGACCGCGTAGTAGATGTAGTACGCCAGCAGGCCCTGCATGCCGTAGAAGCTGAAGCGCTCCCAGAGCTCGATGCCGGAGAGGTTGGCCAGTCCGAGGGGGTGGCCGAAGAATCTGCGGTCCGAATCGGCGAGAGCCCCCTCGGGGTTCCGAGTTGTCATGTCCGACAGTGATACTCCTTGCGCGGGCCACCTGACAAACTCGTCGGTTCCGCTACCCCAGCCCGGTGGGAGTCGACATTCCGGCCACAAATCGGGACAATCGGGGTTTCATGGCCCGAGAACACCGTCTCGGGCCTTCCCCAGATGAACGCGCAGGAGCACCTCCAGTGAGCCGAGCCGACACCCCGGCCCGATCTATCCGCCCCCTTCACGGAAGGGGGCACACCGGATGAGCATCGCGCTCTCACTACTGATAGGCGTCGTCGTGGTCCTGGCGATCACCGCGCTGACGGGCTACTTCGTGGCCCAGGAATTCGCGTTCATGGCGGTCGACCGCTCCCGCATGGGCGCCGCCGCCGAGAAGGGCGACCCCGTCGCCACACGCGTTCTCGGCGTCACCAGACGCACCTCGTTCATGCTGTCGGGCGCCCAGCTCGGCATCACCGTCACCACCCTGGTCGTGGGTTATGTGGCCGAGCCCCTCATCGGGCGGGCACTGGGCGACCTGCTGGGGCTGGCCTCGGTCCCGCAGGCGGTGGGCGTGGCCGTGGGCACCGTCCTGGCCCTGCTGTTCTCGACCGTCGTCCAGATGCTCTTCGGCGAGCTGGTGCCCAAGAACCTGGCCATCGCCAGGCCGGAGCCGGTCTCGCGCTGGCTCGCCCGCTCCACCACCATCTACCTGGCCGTGTTCGGTTGGCTGATCGGCCTGTTCGACAAGGCCGCGGCGGGCCTGCTGCGGGCCGTCGGGATCGAACCGGTCGAGGACAAGGAACACTCGGCCACCGCCCGCGACCTCGAGCACATCGTCGCCGAGTCCGGTGAGGCCGGCGAGCTCTCCCCCGA
>DWWG01000003.1 GCA_019119875.1 Candidatus Dietzia intestinigallinarum
TGATCATCCCACCGAACGCGATGATCCACGCCGTGACGGCGACCCACATCCAGGCCTGACCGATCCAGGCGACGATGGGCAGGTCGTCGGCCCGGCCGAGGTACATCCCGGCCACCGCGTACATGCCGAGCGGGAAGACGATCGACCACCAGGTGGGCTCGAACCGAAACGGCACGCCGCGCACGCGGTGTCGCCAGTAGCCGACCGCCACGAGGACCGGGATGAGCCAGGTGGCGAAGCACCAGAAGACCACGACGAGCCCGGCGACCAGGCCGCGCACGGCGTCGACCATCGGCGCGCTGGACATCTCCACGATGCGTGCCCCCGCGACCACGGTGATGGCCACCGCACCCATCGACACCCAGTACGGCGGGTCGAGTTCCCGCGGGTCGAATGGGTACACCATGAGCCGCAGGGACACGTACACCGCGCAGGCCACGTAGAGGACGACGCCGACCGACCACGCGGTCACGGCGAGGATCGCCAGCGCGTCCCGGGCCGCCTCGAAGTGCGGTTCCAGGGTGGCCGCGCCGACAGCCACGGACTGGGCGGCCACCACCCAGATGAACCACGTGCCGTTCGCCTCCGCCAGCACGGACCGCTGCGTGCGGGAGAGCACGGCCACCCAGGGGACGGTGTAGCCGAGGGCCAGCCAGGCGACGCCCGCGACGGTGAGCAGGACCGCCGCCACCGTGTGGAGGCCGTGGCCCGCGAGACCCACCGCCAGGACGTTGGTGCCGGCGACGAAGGTGAAGAACAGGAAGGCTTTGCGCGAGTCGTGCAGGTCGGCTCCGACCTCGGCCCGGTAGGAGACCAGCCGCCACAGGTTGAGGACGACCAGGACGGCGTACTCGACGGCGGTGACGACCAACAGGATCAGTGACAGGGTGTGCCATCCGCGCTGGCCCGCCCCGATCGCCACGATGCCCGTGGCCATGACCATCGCGAAGTAGCCGGGGGACAGCCGCTCCGGGGTGGGGATCCTGCGCGGACGCCGGTCGCTAGTCGCGCGACCCACGCCCCGCACCGATCCGGCGGCTCACATCGCCCACGTCCTCGCGTACCCAACCGCGTCGGTACGGGCGGTTGCCGAACTGGGTCGACGGCCGCGAGCGGTAGACCACGTACGGCCGCCACAGGTAGCCGACGGGCGCGGAGAAGACGTGCACCAGGCGGGTGAACGGCCAGATCGCGAACAGCAGGAACGCCACGATCGCGTGCAGTTTGAACGTCAGGGGTGCGTCCACCATGAGCGAGGGGTCGGGCTGCAGGTAGAAGATCTGGCGGAACCAGACGGCCAGCTCCGCCCGGTAGTCGTAGTGGGCCAGGATGTTGCCGACGACGGTGTTGGCCATCCCCAGGACGATGGTCGCGGCCAGGAAGACGTACATCACCTTGTCGTTGGTGGTGGTGGCCGAGAACACCGGCCCGACCGTCCGGCGGCGGTAGATGAGAATGGCCAGGCCCACGACCGTGCTGAAGCCGGCGATCGCGCCGATGACGACCGCCAGCCAGTGGTAGGCGTTCTGCGAGATGCCGATCGCCTCGGTCCACGATTTGGGGATGAGCAGGCCGATGATGTGGCCGCCGATCACGAACAGGATGCCGAAGTGGAACAGCGGGCTGCCCCAGCGCAGCAGCCGCGACTCGTACAGCTGGCTCGAGCGGGTGGTCCACCCGAATTTGTCGTAGCGGTACCGCCAGATGTGGCCCACCACGAAGATCGCGAGACACACGTACGGCAGGACCACCCACAGGAGGATGGACGGGAGGGTCACGTCGGTCATGGTCGGGCCCCGCTTTCCAGGTAGGACGAGGAGGTGAACGCTTCGAGCCCGACCTCCTCGTCGGGCGGGCCCTGGGCGACGAGGCGGCGGACGGCGTCGCGGTCGTCGCCGCCGATCGGCGGGAGCGTGCCCGAGACCGACTCGAGGGCGCCGGCCCAGGCCGAGCCCCGGTCGGCCAGGGAGATCCGGAGCAGCTCCAGCCCGGGGCGGTTCCGGACCAGCAGTTCGCGGCAGCGGTCCAGGTCGTGCTGGGCACCGAACTCGAGCAGGACACCCAGGTGATCGGGCAGTTCCGCGGCCGTGAGCTCCGCGCCGGCCTCCTTGTAGGCCTCCACGAAGTCGACCAGCGCCACCCCGCGACGACGGGTGTCGCCGAAGCGGTAGTAGGTCAGGTAGAGGCAGCAGCGGCGCCGGAGGTCGAAGGTCTCGACGTACTCCTGCTGGACCTTCGTCAGAGTCGTGGACTCGAGGTGGTCGAGCAGTCCGAGCAGCGGCCGGGCCACCTCGCCCCGCTCACCCACCAGCTCCCGGATGAGGGGCAGACGCTCGAGCAGTGCGGTGTCCGGGTAGTCGAGCAGCAGCGAGACCGCCTGGTAGAGGGCGCGGTCTGCCGGCGCGCCACGGCCGACCGTCGCGGCGGCGCCGGGCACGACCGCCCGCCGCACCCGGGAGAACAGGTCGGAACCGAAGCCGGTCCCGGCGAGGAACTGTGCCACGGCTCAGCCCTTCTTCCGCGGGAAGAGCCCGCCCGTGCCGAGGCCGTCCCAGTTGAGCAGGTTCACCCGCCGGTTCTTGTCGGCCGGGGAGGCGATGGTGTCGGAGGTCTGACGCTGCTTGAGGGCGTGGAAGCTCTCCACCGCGATCGGCAGGGCCTGGTCGCCCGACCCCTCACCGAACGGGCCGGACTCGCCCATCATCCCGGGGCCGCCGTCGTAGTCGAGGCTGCACTCGGTGACCAGTTCCTCGAGCGAGTGGGCCTCCTCCTGGTGGGCGGTGGGGATCACGTAGCGCTCGTCGTAGTGGGCCAGGGCGAGGAGGCGGTACATGTCGTACACCTCTTCCTCGCTCATCCCGACGGCCTCGCAGATCTCGGCGCGGGGCTCGCGGCCCAGGTTGATGTCCCGCATGTAGGTCCGCATCGCCGCCAGGCGGTTGAGGACGACCTGGACGGCGTCCACGTCGCCTGCGGTGAACAACTCCGCAAGGTATTCCATGGGGATGCGCATGGTGTCGATCGCGCCGAACAGGGTGTCGGAGTCCTCGCCGTCGCCGCCTTCCGCGGTGACCTTGTCCACGATCGGGCTCAGCGGCGGGATGTACCAGACCATGGGCATGGTGCGGTACTCCGGATGCAGCGGCAGCGCCACCTCGAACTCCGAGATGAGCCTCCAGATCGGCGAGCGCTGTGCGCCGGAGATCCAGTCCTCGGGGATGCCCGCCTCACGGGCCGCGCGGATGACCTCCGGGTCGTTCGGGTCGAGGAAGCACTCGCGCTGGGCGGCCAGCAGGTCGTGCTCGTCCGGCACCGACGCCGCCGCGAGCACGCGGTCCGCGTCGTAGAGGATCAGCCCGATGTAGCGCAGCCGGCCCACGCAGGTCTCCGAGCACACGGTGGGGATCCCCACCTCGATGCGCGGGAAGCAGAACGTACATTTCTCGGCCTTGCCCGTGCGGTGGTTGAAGTACACCTTCTTGTACGGGCAGCCGGTCACGCACTGCCGCCAGCCGCGGCAGCGGTCCTGGTCCACCAGAACGATGCCGTCCTCGACGCGCTTGTACATCGCCCCGGACGGGCACGAGGACACGCACGACGGGTTGAGGCAGTGCTCGCAGATCCGCGGCAGGTAGAACATGAAGGTCTCT
>DWWG01000168.1 GCA_019119875.1 Candidatus Dietzia intestinigallinarum
TTCACCCCGTGGAACCACTTCGCGCCCTGGAACGTCGACGACGACGGGCGCCGCATCGACCCCCTCACCACCGGAGACGGCGCAGCCGAACCCATCACCGAACTCGACCTGCTCATCGACGGAGTGTTCAACGTCGAACGGTTCGGCCAACTCCACAGGGACTTCACCGCCTTCGACGAGACCGAATCCGGCCTGACCAAGCGCATCGCCAAACCCCACCAGTACTTCGCCGTGACCAAGGCCGTCGGCGCCACCGTCCGCGCCGTGGACTCCGACGGGCGCGCCGGCGTCGTCTGGCACACCCAGGGCTCCGGAAAATCCATGGAGATGGAGCTCTACACCGCCAAGATCATGCGGCACCCGCGACTGGCCAACCCCACCGTCGTGCTGCTCACCGACCGCACCGAACTCGACACCCAACTCTTCGACGGGTTCTCCGTCAGCGACCTGCTACCCGAGAAACCGCAGCAGGTCGCCTCCCGGGAAGAACTGCGGACCCAGCTCGCCGACCGGCGCTCCGGCGGCATCTACTTCACCACCCTGCAGAAATTCGGCTTGACCAAGGCGGAGAAGGACTCGGGCTCCGAGCACCCGCTGCTGTCGGACCGACGCAACATCGTCGTCATCGCCGACGAGGCCCACCGCAGCCACTACGACGACCTCGACGGCTACGCCGCCCACCTGCGCCGGGCCCTGCCCCACGCCACCCTCATCGCGTTCACCGGCACCCCCATCGCCGAGGGCGAGCGCGACACCCGCAGGGTCTTCGGCGACGACATCGACATCTACGACCTCCACCGCGCCGTCGAGGACGGGGCGACCGTGCCCGTGGTCTACGAGCCGCGCCTCATCAACCTCGCCCGGGTCGACGGGATCGACGACGCCACGCTCGACGACGCGGCCGAGGAGGCCCTGAGCGGACTGGACGCCGCCGACGCCGACCGGATCCAACGCGCCGTGACCAAGCTGGACACCGTCTACGGCTCACCCGACCGCCTCCGCACACTCGCGAACGACCTCGTCACCCACTGGGAGGTCCGCCGCGACGCGATGAAGCCGTTCCTCGGTGTGCCCGGCAAGGCGATGGTCGTGTGCGCGACCCGCTCGATCGCCGCCAGGTTGTACGAGGAGGTGATCGAACTCAGGCCCGACTGGCACAGCGACGCCGACGACAAGGGCAGGATCAAGGTCGTCTACACCGCCTCGCCCGGCGAACCCGAGCACATCACCAAACACCTGCGCAGGCCCAGCGCGACCGCCGCGGTACGGGCGCGGGTGAAGGACCCGGCCGACGAGCTCGAGATCGTGATCGTCAAGGACATGATGCTCACCGGCTTCGACGCCCCCGCCCTGCACACGCTCTACGTGGACCGGCCGCTCAAGGGCGCGCTGCTCATGCAGACCCTCGCCCGCGTCAACCGCACCTATCAGGGAAAACAGGACGGGCTGCTGGTCGCCTACGCCCCGCTCACCGACAATCTCACCGCGGCGCTGCAGGAGTTCACGCGGGACGGCTCCAAGCCGGGGGAGAAGATCGTCGGCCAGACCACCGCGGAGGCCGCCGAGATCGTCCACGAGCTCCTGGCGCAGGTGCGGGAGGTCATCGGTGAGGAGTGGAAGCAGCAGGCCCGGGCCGACCAGGTGAAGGGGTGGCGCACCGCGCTGCTGACGTTGGTCACCCGTCTGCGGTCGCCGTCGACGCCGGGAAACAGGGTCGACGACGACCCCGACGCCCGCCCGCTCGCCGATCAGTTCCGGCAGTTGTCGGCCAAACTGGCCCGCGCCTGGGCGCTCTCGGCGGGTACCGGAGATCTCGAGGCGATCAAACCCGAGGTGCGGTTCATCGAGGAGGCCCGAACGTGGATGCTCAAACTCGACGCGCAGGACCGGATCGGCAGCGGCGAGCAGGTTCCCGAGGAGATCAAACGGATCCTCGGTGAGCTGATCGTGGACTCCGCCGCCAGCACCGGCGTCGTGGACATCTACGCCGAGGCCGGACTGCCGCTGCCCCGACTCGACACGCTCACTCCCGACTGGGTGGAGGAGGCGCAGAAGCCGAGCAAGGCGCACCTGGCGATCGAGGCGCTCAAGGCGGAACTGCTCTCCGAGAGCGCGGCCGTCACGCAGGGCAACGAGGTGCGCCGGCGCCTGTTCTCCGAGCGGGTCAACGAGCTGATGACGCGCTACACCAACCAGCAGCTCACGGCCGCCGAGGTGATCGCCGAGCTGGTGGAGCTGGCTCACGAGGTCCGCGCCGAGACGGAGCGTGGAAACCGGTTCGACCCGCCCCTGGAGAGCTATGAGCTGGCGTTCTACGACGTGGTGGCGTTGAACGACTCGGCCGTGGACGTGCTCGGGGACGACATCCTGGCGAAGATCGCCCGAGCGATCGTCGAGACCATGCGTCGTGACATCCGCACCGACTGGACGGTCCGGGAGGACGTCAAGGCCAAACTCCGCGCCTCGGTCAAGCGGACACTGCGCCGCTACGGCTACCCGCCGGACCGGCAGCCGGAGGCCATCCAGCAGGTCATGGCGCAGATGGAGGCGCTGGCGCCGAGGTTCGCGGAGGTGACGGCCTGAACCGACCGGCTGTGTGGGACCGCGTCTGATCGGCGCCCTGCCGGCGGCCCTGCCCCTGGTGACGGCCGCTTGCCGTGTTCGGGGGCGGCGTTCAGTTCACGTAGGCAGAGCCGGAACACTCCGTCATCGGGACCTCGAGGTGAAGGGATCCGAGCGAGCCGATCGCGCCGGGCTGGCTGAACATGGTCACCTCGCGCAGTGTCCACTCGACGGTGCCCGCGCCCGTCGGGATCTGGTGGTTGTCCTGCGCGACGGTCTGGCCCTGCCCCGTGTACGTGGTTTCGCCCACGACGGTGCCTTCCCGGTCGTTGTCCACGTTGTTCCAGTCCAGTGTGTAGCGGATCTGGGGGACGTTGTCCGGCAGCAGCATCGGCGGCACGATATTCGTGGAGCCGGAGACGACGGTGATCCACGCCTGGCCCGGATCGTGGTCGCCGCCGATGTACACGTTCGCGTACCCGGGCAGGCCCGTCGCGGGGTTGACCCCGAGGCACCGGTCCGGCGACAGCGAGCCCTCCAGACTGTCGGTCTGCGCCTGGGCGGCGCCCGCTCCGGCGAGCGTGGCCCCGGCGGCAAGCGCGATCGTGGACGCGCCGGCCAGGACGCGGTTGCTCAACGAGTGGCGATCAGTCATGGTCATTCCTCTTCTCCTGGAGCGACTTCGGCCCTCGCGTTGGCGGGTGTGCCCGACAAGGGCCCTCTACGGGGTATCGCTCCGGGCGTCAGAGTGTTATCACACCGTGCGCTGCCGGCGGCATTCGCTGACGCCTGTCAGCGCACGGGTCTATGATCCACATCACACCTCTCGCACGTGAAGGATCTCCCACATGGCCGACACCGTCCGCGCTCAACTCCTCCGCCACGCCGACTCCGACGTCGTCGCGATCCGCCACGAGGACACGTCGATCACCTGGCGCGACTATGTCGCCGGCGCGGCCAGGCGGGCGGGCGCGATCGAGTCGGTGCTGCACGGAGTGTGGACGGAGAACGCGTACACCGCCTCCTCACGGCCCCGCCATGTGGCGACTCTGCTCGAGAACACCCCGGAGATGCTCTACGCCCTGGCCGCCGGCGCGCTCGGCGGGTATGTGACCGTCGGCCTCAACGCCACCCGCCGCGGGGAGAGCCTGGCGCGCGACATCCGCAAGTCCGACTGCCAGGTCATCCTCACCGATTCCGTGCTCGAGCCGTTGCTGGACGGCCTCGACCTGGGCCCGGTCAGCATCATCAACACCGACTCCCAGCAGTGGAAGGCGCTGGTGGAGGCGTCGTCGGCACCCGAGGACCCGCCCGAGGTCACGGCCATGGACCCGTTCATGCTCATCTTCACCTCGGGCACCTCGGGCGATCCCAAGGCGGTGCGGGTCGGCAACTTCACCGTGACGATGTCCGGCGAGAACCTGGCCCAGAACTTCGATCTGACCTCGGACGACGTCCTGTACCTGTCCATGCCGCTGTTCCACTCCAACGCGGTCATGGGCGGGTTCTCCCCGGCCATCGCGGTGGGCGCGACCATGGCGTTGGCCCGCCGGTTCAGCGCGAGCCGCTTCGGCGACGACATCCGCCGCTACGGCGTGACCTACATGAACTACGTCGGCAAACCACTGGCCTACATCCTCGACACCCCGCCCCGGCCGGACGACGCCGACACCCCACTGCGCGCGGCGTTCGGCAACGAGGCCGCGGCCAAGGACATCCCGGCCTTCGCCGAGCGATTCGGCTGCCGGGTCTGGGACGCCTACGGCTCCACCGAGCTGGCGATCATCATCACCCGCACCGAGAACTCACCGCCGGCATCCATCGGGGAACCGTTCCCGGGGGTCGCCGTGTACGACCCCGTCACCGGGGAGGAGTGTCCCCGGGCGATTGTCGACGACGACGGCGCCGTCACCAACCTCGACGACTGCGTGGGAGAACTCGTCAACACCGACGGCGCCGGATTCTTCGCGGGGTACTACAACGACGAGCACGCGACGTCCGAGCGCATGCGCAACGGCATGTACTGGTCGGGTGACCTGGCCTATCGGGACGCGGACGGCTACATCTACATGGCCGGCCGCAGCGGCGACTGGCTGCGGGTCGACGGCGAGAACATGGCCGCCGGGCTCATCGAGGAGATCCTGCTGCGCCACCCGGCGATCTCCCGCGTGGCCGTCTACGGACTGCCCGATCCGCGCGGGGTGGGCGACCAGCTGGTGGCGGCGATCGTCCCGCGCCACGATTCCTCGATCGACCCGGCGGGTCTGGAGGAGTTCCTCGCCGCCCAGCCCGACCTGTCGCCCAAGGCCTGGCCGCGCCGGGTCCGCATCGCCGCCGAACTGCCCACCACCGCGACCAACAAGATCCTCAAGCGCGAGCTCATCCGCGAGGGGACGGGCGGGGCGGACACCTGGTGGGAGCGGGACGAACGCGGCACCGCCTACTCGACGCAGGCCGCCGCGCGCGTATGACCTTCGTCGTCACCCGCTTCGACTTCCGCGCGCCCGGCGCCGGACCGGAGATGCGCCGCGACCGCTACCGTGCCGCCCTCGACCTGGCCCGCTACGCGGAGGAGACCGGCCACGATGCGGTGAACCTGTCCGAGCACCACGGGGCCGAGGACGGCTACCTGCCCTCCCCGCTCATCGCCGCCTCGGCCATCGCGGCGGTGACGAGCCGGATCCCCATCTCGGTGTGGGCGGTCATCGCGCCGCTGTACGACCCGGTGCGGTTGGCCGAGGACATGTCCGTGCTCGACCACCTGTCCTCGGGCCGGGTCAGCTACACCTTCGGCCTCGGCTACCGGCCGGCCGAGTACGCACTGCACTCACGGCCGTGGCGGGGTCGCGGTGCCCGCCTGGAGGCCCAGCTCGAGACGATGCTCGCCGCCTGGCGCGGGGAGCCCGTCGGCGAGAACCCGGCCGATGGCTCACCGCGGCTGTCGGCCACCCCGGAGCCGTTCTCGCGGCCGCATCCGCTGATCTTCCTCGGAGGCGGGGCGCCGGCCGCGCGGCGGGCCGGGCGACTGGGCATGCACTACCAGCCACAGCTCGACGATCCCGCGCTCGCCACGCTCTACCGGGAAGAATGTGCAGCTCACGGGCATGAGCCGGGCATCGTCGTGGTCCCCGTCCCCGGCCCCGCCACGGTGTTCTGCGCCGAGGACCCCGACCAGTTCTGGGACCGGTACGGCCACCACCTGCTCGCCGACGCGCGCGGCTACCGGGAATGGCACGCCGGGGACGACCGCGGCTCGTTCGTGCAGTCCGACGCTCTCACCGTCGACGAGCTGCGCGCCGAGGGCGTCTACCTGGTGGCGACACCCGACGACCTGGTCCGGCAGGTCGGCGACGGCGAGCTCGGCCTCATCTCCACCCACCCGCTGTGCGGTGGCATCCCGCTCGACGCGGCGTGGGAGTCGATGCGGCTGCTCGGCGAGCGGGTCCTGCCGCGGATCCGGTGCCGCCCGGCGGCGGGCGGTCGTATGGTCGGACGATGAGGTACTCCACTGGCAAAGCGGTCCGCTACTGGGCCATGCCCGTCGCGCTCGGTGCGATGGGTGTGCTGCACTTCGTGGCGCCGAAACACTTCGACAGACTGATCCCGCCCGAACTCCCGGGCAGCCCGCGCGCCTGGACCTACGGCTCCGGGGTCGCCGAGCTCGCCGTGGCCGGGCTGCTGGCAGGCCGCGACACGCGCGCGCTCGGCGGGGCTGCCGCCACCGCCCTGTTCGTAGGCGTGTTCCCCGGCAACCTGCAGATGGTCCGTGACTCGCGGGGCAAACCGTTCTGGCCCGACCAGGTCATCGCGTGGGGGCGGCTGCCCATGCAGATCCCGATGATCCTCGCCGCCGACAAGATCCGCCGCACAGCCTGACCGGGGCCGGTCAGCTCAGCTTCCGGCCGGGGGCTGTCCGGTGGAATCGGGGGGCTGCTGCATCGGGCCGGTGGGCGGATGCATCGGGCCGGGAGGCTGCTGCATCGGCCCGGTGGGCGGGTCGGGTACGGGCCCGGCGGTGTGCGCAGGCGCGGGCGCGGGTGGGAGGACGGCCTCGCGACGAATCGCCGCCAGGGCCGCGCAGATGATGACGATCACGTACGCCGCGACCGTCAGGTAGAAACCTGCTCCGGCGCTGATGCCCGTGTCGAGGGGCCCGGAGTCGGCGACGTCGGGCGACGAATCTGCGGTGAGCATGATCGTCATGACGCCGATGACGGTGATGATGATCTGCGGGATGACACCCGCGAGCGCGACGACGGCGCCCAGTTGGCGGGCGGTGGTGATCATGAGCAGGCCACCGACCAGGACGAGGATCGCGGACAGCGTCAGCATTCCGGCGAGGGGCGAGGACAGGATCCGGTACATGATCTCGAGGAAACCGAGCTCCAGGGCGTCGGCGTCCGAGAGGACGCGCTGGGCGGCGGAGCTGATTCCGATCCTTCCCCGCGCGCTGATCGTCATGGTGCCCTCGACCACGTCGAAGCTGTTGTCCTTCAGCCACGGCAGGTGCGGTGTCACCAGGAGCAGAAGGCCCATCACGGCCGTGACGCCGCCGGCGACGAGCGCCGGCACATCCCGGAGCGCGAAAGCCATCAGTCGTGCGCCGATCTGCGACTTCTGCCGCGGAGGCGGTGCAGGGGCGAACCCGGGCTGGGCGAACTGCTGCTGGCCCGGGTACTGCGGGCTCGGGTACTGCTGACCGGAACCCGGCTGCCCGACGTGCTGCTGCCCGGACGGCTGCTGGTTCAGCCCCGGGTCCTGTGCGGCCCGGTTCTGATCGTTGAAGTCCTGTGGTCCGGTCACGCCATCCACCTCCTGATCCGAATCGTTTCGCGGTAGATGATCATCCCCAGGTAGATGAGGAGCGCCAGTGTCATGAGAACGAGCGCGAAGGTCGACAGGCCCAAGCCGAATCGGGCCTCCGGGATGAGCGAGCCGAACAGCTCCCAGTAGAGGCCGGTTCGGTCCGAGACGGCGGCGCCGGCGTCTGAGGCGAGGTCGGCGACACCGCCGACGATCTCGGCGGGGATGCGGGCGTAGCCGAGGAACACCGTGCCCAGCAGCATGAGCGCCGCACCGATGACCTGTGCGCGGTTCAGCGCGATGAGCAGACCGCCCGCCACCATGCACAGTGCCGCGATCACGAGCAGGAGGCCGACCGCGATGGTGATGTTCCGGGCGATGTCGAGATCGGACCCGGAGAGCGAGTTCATCGCGGCCATGTCACCCCACCGGCTGCCGCTGGACGCGGAGACCCCGCGGAACGGCGAGACGGTGAACTCGATCAGCTCGCCCATCGTCCTGTCGAAGACGGCCCACCAGGCGAAGAGACAGCTCAGCAGCGTGAGCAGGCCGGCGAGGACCGCGATCGCGCCGGGAAGACGCATGACCCGCTCCTGCCACGGCATGGACCGCACCCGACGGACGGTGTCCGTGGCCATCGCGGCGGCGGCCCCGGCGTGCTGCTGCGGGGCCGCGAACTGGTTCGGTCCGGACTGCTGATAGCCCGCCTGCGGGTACTGCTGAGCCGGCGCGGCGTACCCGGTCTCGGGTGACTGCCACTGCGAGTAGGCGGCGGGCGGGCCCTCGTGGGCGGGGAATTGTCGGGTCGGTTCCGGCCCTGATCCCGGCCCCGGCTCGGGGACCGCAGACCGGTCGTCGTCGGTCATCGCGAACAAACTCCTTATTCCATCCGGCGTCGGGTCGGCTGCGCTGATAGTGCCGGCGGACTGATAGTAGTGGGCTTCTCCGACATCGGGGGGTCCGAGGAGATTCGGGTATCTCACAGGTGATGATGAGGTGAATCAGGGCGACGCGCGTTCGCCCGGGGGAGGAATCGATGACCGGCAGTGGTTACCAGGACCGGGGTCAGCAGAGCCCGGAGCCGGGGCGGCCTCCGGGGTCGGCCTATGACTGGGCGTACCAGGACTCGCCTTCGTCGGGCGGAGGGTCCGGGCTGGGCACGGGGATCGCGGTGGTGGCCGGCGGCGTCATACTCCTGGTGGCGGTACTCCTCGTCGTGCTCGTGATCCAGTTCCGGGGATCGGGGGGAGGCGGGCCGGTGGCCGGTGGCGAGATGGTCACCGTCACCTCGACCGCACCGGCGGACACGGCCACGTCCGGATCGTCCACGGTGCCCTCGACCACCGCGACGAGTAGAACGACGACGACCCGCGCCCCCGAACCCGCCGGTCTCGTCGAGGAGTGCAGCGACTCGGGCGGCTCGGTGCTGCCGCGCGCGGGTCGGGGCACGGAGGCCACGAGCTGTCCGTTCGCGATCTCGGTGCGCGACGCCTACTTCGACACCGCCCGTCCGGGTGATCCCGCCCTGGTCGAGGCGTACAGCCCTGTGACCGGGCAGCGCTACGAGATGCGCTGCACGGGAAGCGAGATCATCACGTGTCGTGGCGGCAACAACGCGGTCGTCTACCTGTACTGACGTGCCGGCCCCCGCTGACGTGCCCGCCACCGAGTCCACGACCGGCGCATCCACTGCATTCGTCGCGCTGGTGACCCTCGTCGTCGTCGTAGTCGTCTCGTCCGGGTGTACCGGCCTCTCCCCGGCCCCGACCCGGGGCACGGTGACCACCGTCGTCCCGGCACCGACCCAGGGCGGGGTGGGCGGGCAGGCGCCCGCGTCCGATCAGCCCTCGGCCCCCGATCCACCTGCGGTACCCGACCACCTCCCCCTTCGGGACGCGGAGGCCTTCG
>DWWG01000169.1 GCA_019119875.1 Candidatus Dietzia intestinigallinarum
TATCCTCATGTTAATAGTGATACGGCAGCAACGGCCCGGGCGGTGGTCGCCACCTGTGTATATCAATTCGAATTTATATATCGTGTGTCATCGCAGGTCATGAGCACCGCAGCGCCCGATTCTCGATAGTAGGCAAAACAATTGAACGCCAACGGGCCCGACCTTAACGTTTTCGCCGCACGAGCTGGACTGGCCGTGTGACGGCGAGGAAATCCCTCGCCTTCGAGAGCAGGCACAGTGGGAGGTCGGGGCGTGTCGGACATCGTGTCGCGTGCTGCCATCAACCCGTTTCCGGCCACGGCGGTGGTGCTCGCAGGTCTCGCTCTGGTGGGCTTCACCGGTGGAGCCGGTACGGCCCTGCTGATGGACGCCGCCGGCGATATCGAAGCTCGGCAGGATGCGTCCGTTCACCCGGCCACCAGCCAGGCCGGCCTCACGTCGACCCCCCTGACCGCGCAGCCGTCGAGCGGAACATGGTCACCACCTGAACCCGCCACCTCGACCGCGCCGGCCAAAGCCGCGTCACCGCCCTCCTCCACCAGCACCCGATCACACCCGGCGACCGGGTCCACCGACTCGAACATCGGGTCAGAGTCACAGCCACCCGCCCGGGTTCCGATCGTTCCGCGGCAGCAGGCGAATGCCCAGCCGTACCGGCCGGGGCCCGCCGCTCCTGTCACCGCGGTTGCACCGCCACCGCCGCCCCCACCGGCGGCAGCACCTCCTCTCATCCCGATTCCCGACGTCACGCTCACCCGGGCTCCGGTCATACCGCAGCAACCGATCCCGATCAGAGAAGTCCAGATCGGGTGACGGCCGCCCCGGCCCGATACCACCGATGAAACACCCATCCAGGAGAGAAGAATGGATCCCATCACCCTGACAGTCGCCGCCTTCGGTGCTTCCATCATCAACACGCTCATCGGTCTGGGCGCTGTCGCAGCGCCGGTTGCCGGCATCGCAACCGCCGCCGGCCCGGCCGTCACGGGCGCCACGGTCCTCGCGGCCCCGGCTGTGGCCGGTGCTGCGGCCGGTTCCGCTGCGCCCGTCGCGATGATCGCGAACGACCCGCACGCCTCACAGGGCGCCCAGAACGGCATCGCCGTGGCCGTGAACCAGGCCCAGGAGACCGTCGCCGGATCCGTGAACAACCTCCAGATCCCCGGCATTCCACAGATCCATTTCAACTGAACGAGAATCCGCTCGCAGCTTGACCGCGGCTGAGCTCAACCCACCGGCCCGGCCGCTCGCCTAAGCCCTCCCACGCTCGGAAACTCCGGTGTGCGGGAGGGCCTTGGCGTGTCTGGGGCGCGATGACCAGCGTCATCCACGTGCAGCAGGCCTCGCCAGCGCTACTGCGCGGGCAGCCGACTCAGTGCCCGCCCGCCCATCCGGGAGATCAACTTCTCGGATAATGCGCCGAACGTCTGCAACTCGTCGTCGTCGATCCCCTCGAACAGCCACTCCGCCAGGGCGACGCGCGCCGACACCACCTCGTCCACGATCCGACGTGACTTGTCGGTGAGATCGATCAGGCGCACCCGCCGGTCCTCCGGCGACATGGTGCGCTCCACGTGCCCGCTGGCCTCCAGACCATCCACCAGCGCGGTCACCTGACGCGGAGAACAGTCCAGGTAGGTGGCCAGTTCGACCTGCTTGCACCGACCCTGCAGACCCAGGACGAACAGCAGTTCCAGGCGCGGAACGGTGAGCCCGTAGTTGGCGGCAGCACGTTCGATCGAGCCGGACATCTGCTCCGACAGCATCAAAGCCCGGTCGAGAATCTCACTCGCAGATAGTGCCACGTGTATATAATTACCACTATTCACGGTTTTAGTCCCGTCGAATCGGCGGGCTACGAGGCCCAGGAGGCACCATGGACGTGACCATCCCGGCAGGGTTCGACTTCACCGACCCCGAGCTCTTCGAGAAACGACTCCCGCACGAGGAGTGGCGGCAGCTCCGACAGTCCGAGCCGATCCGGCGCGTCGACAAGCGGCCCGGGATCGACGGGTTCGACGACGACCACTACTGGCTGGTCACCAAGCACGCGGACGTCAAGGAGATCTCGCGCATCACCGGGGAGAAGTTCTCCGCCGGCGAGAACACCATGATCCCGCGGTTCGCGGAGGGGACCGACCGCTCGATCATCGAGGCCCAGCGCGAGATGCTGGTCAACGAGGACGGGGAGATCCACAAGAAGCACCGCCGGATCATCTCCCGCGGCTTCACCCCGCGCGGCGTGGCCGGAATGCGCGACGAGCTCTCCGAGCGCGCCCGCAGGATCGTCACCGAGGCCGCAGAGAACAACGCGGACGACTTCGTGACGGCCGTCGCCTCCGAGCTGCCGCTCCAGGCGATCGCCGACCTGCTGGGCGTGCCGCAGGAGGACCGCCACAAGATCTTCGAGTGGTCCAACACCATGACCAGCTACGACGCACCCGGCGGCATGGATCTCGCCGCCGTGGCGTCCATGCAGCTCATCGAGTACTTCCACACGATGGCCGTGGACCGCGCCGAGAACCCGCAGGACGACATCGTCTCCAAGCTCGTCC
>DWWG01000170.1 GCA_019119875.1 Candidatus Dietzia intestinigallinarum
CGGCGTTGTTGACCAGCACGTCGAGCCCACCGTAGGTGTCGATGGCCTGCTGGACGAGCTCGCGCGCGCCCTCCCACGAGGAGATGTCGTTGCCGTTGATCACGGCCTCTCCGCCGGCCGCCTTGATCTCGGCCACGACCTGCTCGGCGGGGTGCTCCCCCACGTCGCGGCCGTCGATGCCGGCGCCGAGGTCGTTCACCACGACCTTGGCGCCCTCGGCGGCGAAGGCCAGGGCGTGCTCACGGCCGATGCCGCGGCCGGCGCCGGTGACTATGACGACGCGTCCGTCGCAGATTCCCATTGTTGTCTCCTTGGTTGAGGTGAGCTGTGCGGGTGCTGTGGGTCAGTGCTTGTTCTCGGCGGTGGAGGCCGCCAGGAACGCGGGCTTCTCGCCGCCGCCGTGGACGAGCAGCTGCGCGCCGGTGATGTAGGCCGCCAGCGGGGAGGCCAGGAAGGCTGCGGCGCGGCCCACGTCGGCGGGCTCGGCCATGCGTCCCATGGGGATGGTGGCGTCGACGGCGGCCACGCCCTCGGCGTCGCCGTAGTGCATGTCGGCGAGCTCGGTCTTGACGGGTCCCACGACGACGGAGTTCACGCGCACGGCCGGCGCCCATTCGACGGCCAGCGACTGGGTGAGCGAGTCGATGCCGGCCTTGGCCGCGCCGTAGGAGGCGGTGCCGGGCGAGGGCCGGTGGCCGGAGACGGAGGAGATGTTGACGATCACGCCGCCGGGCTCGCCGCCGTTACCGGTGGTCATGACCCGGTGGGCCTCCTGGGAGACGGTGAGCGCGGACAGCAGGTTCAGGGCGACGATCTTGGAGTGGAAGTTGGCGCTGGCGTCGGCGGCCAGGGCGAACGGGGCGCCGCCGGCGTTGTTGACCACCACGTCGAGTCGGCCGTGCGTGGCGACGATCGCGTCGACCATGTCGCGCACCGCCTCCGGGTCGCGGAGGTCGGCGGAGTGGAAGTCCAGGTCCGCGACATCGGAGCCCTCGTCGGCGGGTCGCCGCGCGCAGGTGACGACGACGGCGCCGGCGTCTCTGAATACGCGGCTGATTCCGGCGCCGACGCCTCGGACGCCTCCGGTGACGAGGACTACCTTCCCCGCCAGACCAAGATCGATGTTCGTCATGCGTGCTAGCCTACCAAGCAAGCATTTGGTTAGTCGCCGGACCGTCGCAGACGGGCGGTGGCGTGCGAAGGGAGCACCATGGGCATCAGCGTCGACAAGGGAACAGACGGCATCGCCACCGTCACCGTCGACTATCCCCCCGTCAACGCCGTCCCGTCCGCGGGCTGGTTCGAGCTCGGAGAACAGATCCTCGCCGCGGGCCGCGATCCGGGAGTCCACGTCGTGATCCTGCGCGCCGAGGGCCGCGGGTTCAACGCCGGCGTGGACATCAAGGAGATGCAGGACTTCGAGGGATTCGACCACCTGCTGGCCGCCAACCGCGGCTGCTACGTGGCGTTCAACGCCGTCTACGAGTGCGCGGTCCCCGTGATCGCCGCCGTGAACGGCTTCTGCGTGGGCGGCGGCATCGGGCTCGTCGGCAACGCCGACTGCATCATCGCCTCCGACGACGCGGTGTTCGGCCTGCCGGAGGTGGACCGTGGCGCGCTCGGAGCGGCCACCCACCTCGCACGCATGGTGCCGCCGCACATGATGCGCACGCTGTACTTCACCTCCCGCAACGTCACCGCCCAGCAGCTCCACAACTGGGGAACCGTGTACGAGGTGGTCCCCCGCGACCGACTCGACGCCGCCGCCCGTGAGCTGGCGGAGGCGATCGCCGCCAAGGACACCCGCGTGATCCGGGCGGCCAAGGAAGCCATCAACCACATCGACCCGGTCGACGTGAAGTCCTCCTACCGCATGGAGCAGGGCTTCACCTTCGAACTCAACCTCGCCGGCGTGGCCGACGAGCACCGCGACGAGTTCGTCAAGACCGGCCAGAATCTAGACAAGCGATCCGAGAGGACGGGCGAGAACAAGTGACGACGACCCCCACCCCGCGCGACAAGCGCACGAGCCTGGACGACGCCGTCGCGCGGCTTGAGAGCGGCATGACCATCGGCATCGGCGGCTGGGGCTCGCGGCGCAAGCCGATGGCCCTGGTCCGCGCGATCCTGCGCCGCGAGGACCTCACGGACCTCACCGTCGTCAGCTACGGCGGCCCGGACATCGGCCTGCTGTGCTCGGCCGGCAAGGTCTCCAAGGCCTACTACGGCTTCGTCACCCTGGACTCGGCGCCGTTCTACGACCCGTGGTTCGCGCGTCGCCGCACCGAGGGCGCGATCATCTCCCGCGAGATGGACGAGGGCATGGTGCGCGCCGGCCTCACCGCCGCCGCCCAGCGCCTGCCGTTCCTGCCCACGCGCGCCGGCCTGGGCTCGGACGTGTTCCGCTTCTGGGGCGACGAGCTCAAGACGGTCGACTCGCCGTACGACTTCGAGGGCAAGACCGAGACCCTGCTCGCGATGCCGGCGCTGCGCATGGACGCCGCGCTCATCCACCTGGACAAGGCCGACAAGCACGGCAACGCCGCGTTCACCGGCGCCGACGGCTACTTCGACGACCTGTACGCCATGGCCGCCGACACCGTCCTGCTGGAGACGGACGAGATCGTCGACTCGGCGGACGAGCTGATGGCCGAGGTCGGCCCGCAGCGCATGCTCATCAGCCGCATGTTCGTGGACACCGTGTCCGAGGCGCCGAACGGTGCGCACTTCACGTTCGCCGGCGGCTACGGCCGCGACGAGGCGTTCCAGAAGCACTACGCGGCCGCCGCCAAGGACGAGCAGGCCTGGGCCGCGTTCGTCGAGGAGTTCCTGTCCGGGTCCGAGGAGGACTACCAGGAGGCCGTCAAGAAGTTCGCCGCCACGACCGCGGCCGAGAAGGAGGGCTCCAAGTGAGCGAGAACATCACGCGCGCCGAGTACTGCGCGGTGGCCTGCGCCGAGATCTTCGCCGGCGCCGGGGAGATCTTCGCCTCCCCCATGACCCCCATGGCCACGGTGGGCGCCCGCCTCGCGCGCCTGACCACCGAGCCGGACCTGCTCATCACCGACGGCGAGTACCGGTTCCTCGGCCAGACCCCGCCGCTGGGCGAGCTGATCGACTTCGAGGGCTACATCCCGTTCCCGCGCGTGTTCGACGTGCTGCAGGCCGGCACCCGCCACGTGGTGATGGGCGCCAACCAGATCGACAGGTACGGCAACCAGAACCTGTCGGCGTTCGGTGAGGACGTGCAGAAGCCCACGCGGCAGATGTTCGGCCTGCGTGGCGCCCCGGGCAACACGATCGCCCACGCCACCAGCTACTGGGTGGGCAAGCACAGCACGCGGTCCTTCCCCGAGAAGGTCGACATCGTCTGCGGCATCGGCTACGACCGTTATGAGGAGGGCGACCCGGCCTTCCGTTTCCACCACATCCCGAAGGTCGTCACCAACCTGGGCGTCTTCGATTTCCAGGGCCCCGGCCACACC
>DWWG01000171.1 GCA_019119875.1 Candidatus Dietzia intestinigallinarum
GGCCGACGGGGCTCCACAACTGGGACAACTTCAGTCGTTTCCTCGAGCCGATGCGCGACGCCCTCATGCCCGCCCTGCGCTGAGAGAGCCCACGACGCGCGCCCGCCCGACCGGCACTGCACCCGCACGTCTCGCACCGCGCCCGCCCGACTCGCACCGCCCCCGCCTGGCCCGCACCGCCCCCGCCTGACAGGCGCACCGAGGCGCCCGCCTGACCGCGCGACGCCGACCCCACATCGCGCCATCCGCACTGGTCACAGGCGCTGAATCGTCTGTGTGTCGTACTTGGTTGCTACCTTGAATCCAGTCGAACACAAGGGCGGGACCGTGGGTGGTTTCCGGTACGGCGAGAGGGGGTGACACCGGTGGCGCAGGAGATGGAGACGGGCGGGGCGAGCTCTCATATTCCGGCTGCGAGTCGGGCTGTTGCCGAGTCGCTGTACGCGGAGAACCGTGCCTGCGCTGCCCGGTTGCGCGCCTGCCATCGGCTCTACGAGGTCTGCGAGGACGAGCATTTTGATCAGCTCTTCGCCGCAGGCTACGACCCGGAGTTCGATGATCGCAGGGACTACGCGGTCGTGGACCCCTTCGACGTGGCGACCTCTGAGATCGTCGCAGCCTACGGTGTGCATCTTCATCGCGCGCGGGCGATCCTGAATCTGGCGCGCGATCTCGCGAGCAAGTTCCCCGCGATCCTCGAGGCCATGGAGGCCGGCTGGCTCGACGAGCGGACCGCTGAGCTGCTCGTCAAGCAGATGCGGTACGTGAGCATGTTCCACCGGTACGCCGTTCAGAAGGACGTGATCGACTGGCTGCGGGAGGCCATCGAGTCGGGGCGCCGACCCGGCCGCACCGCGCTGGTGAACAAGACCGACGCCATCATCAACAAGCACGATCCGGAGGGCGTGGCCGCCCGGCGTGAAGCCGCGTTCGGGGACCGCGGAGTGCAGCTCCGCCGCGGCGCCGACGGGATGTCCGAGCTCCGCGCAAACCTGTCGTCGCTGGAGGCCTCGGCGATCTTCGACCTCCTGCAGAACGCGGCCCGCGAGAAGATCGCCCAGGAACGGGCCGCTCGCGCCGAAGCCGCCCGAAACGGCGAGGACGTCGAGCATTGGCAGGGCCGGACCCCGGACCAGCACCGTGCCGACGCCCTGGTCGACGCTCTCCTCGGCAACAGCGCCGCCGATGTTCCGGACAGCGGTGCCGTCGGTGACGACGACGATGACGACGACGACGCCACCGACACCGGAACTGGCGCTGGCGCTGGCACCGACACTCGCCCTGGCACCGACACCGACACAGGCACTCGCGCGGGCGCTGGCGCGGGCACAGACAGCGACACCGGAACTGGCGCTGGCGCTGGCGCTGGCGCTGGCGCTGACGGCCAGCGTCCCTCCGGCGGCTCGCCGGCACCGCAGCTCCGGCCGCTCATCACGGTGCTCGCTCCGCTCGGTCCCGATGACGAGCCCGAGGTCTACCTTCCCCGTGGCGGGCAGGCCTCCATCGATGCCCTCATCGCGCTCCTCTCACGCAGCGTCGGCGCCGCTATCTCGGTCCCGGACACCCGCGTCGGCAGCGCCGACACCCCGCACGGGGCCCGCCGCTACAAGATCAGTACCGAACTCGCCCGCCGAATCCGGCTCAGAGACGGCACCTGCAGGCACCCGGGCTGCTCGATCCCGGCAGATGACTGCGACATCGACCACCTCCGCCCCTTCAGTCACAACGACCCCGACAGTGGCGGACTGACCGTCGAGTCCAACCTCATCTGCCTGTGTCGACGACACCATCGGTTCAAGACCTTCTACGATTGGCGCTACCACCTGTCTCGCGACGGCACACTGACCGTCACCACCAACACCGGGCACACCGTCACCACCGACCCCGACGGGCCCCTGTACCGCTGGCGCCAGCAAGCAGCCGAGGGCGGCCCGCCCGGCGAGGACCCGCTCGCCGAATCCGGTCCCGTCCGGCAGCCGTCCCCGTTCGGGCCGAACCCAGAGCCGCAACCGACCCACTGGCTCCAGCGTGCCAAGCGACTGGCAGCAGAACGCCGAGCCAACATCGCGGCCAGGCACGCACCACCTCCGAACAGGCCCGGCGGCCAACCCCAGGACGAGCCGCCACCGTTCTGAGACCCGCCGCCCTACTGCCGCGGTGCTCGCTTCTGCCCCGCGGTGCTTGCCGCTGCCCCGGGGTGGTCGCCCCTGATCAGCGGTGCTTGAGCAGGACCGCTCGGATTCCCTCGTGGAATCCGTCGCGTAGACGCACGCGCTGAGTCTCGGAGAGCGTGAACTCGTTGAGCATCTGGCAGGCGAACTGCAGCAACGGCCGGTCGATCGACGGAGGGAGAGCCCCTCCCGACAAGAGATGGGCGTCGTCGCGCTGCTCCTCGGTGGCGGCCTGCTCATACCACCAGGTCGCGTACTGCTGCCCCACGTCGAAGGGAGTCTGCTCACCGGAAGACGTCCAGACCTCCTCCGGCAACGGCACGAACTTGGACCGTAACGGACGACGATGCGGAGCCATCATCGACGGATTCGGACGCGACGCACCGTTCGGCGGCCCCGCCGACACCGACTCGGTCGACGCCGACTCGCCCGATG